>NZ_MNQY01000105.1:0-21574 GCF_001915675.1 Parabacteroides sp. merdae-related_45_40
GTGCAGGAGTTAATGCTTTTTCTTTGGGAGACACGGGAAAATCTTGTAATTGAGACGTCTTTGAAATCCTATCTGTTTATCTCCACCAAGCATCGTTGCCTCAATGCGATCAGGAAAAACCAGTACCACGAACGTATCCATAACCAGATATATGAGAAAATAAAAGACCAGTTTGAAGACCCGGACTACTATTTCGTGAATGAACTGACAGAAAACATACAGAAAGCGATCGAGAACCTACCCGAAACCTATCGGGAAACATTTGCCATGAGCCGATTCGGGGAAAAGACGAATGTGCAGATTGCCGAGAAACTCGGAATATCGGTAAAAACCGTCGAATACAGAATATCGCAGGCACTTAAGATACTTCGTTTTAAATTGAAAGATTATCTTCCGCTTCTGATAAATATCTTAGGCTAAAAGCATATTGACAAAATGTTACCATCATAACATTAGTTACGACTAATAACCATAAGTAAATAGAAATACTATAGCGGATAATATTTTTAACACTTCATATGGATGGCAAGAGAAGGAAAACAATACTAATCTGTAAGGCACAACGCATTCGTTAATAAATCAAAATCAAACCAAAGCTTATTAAACTTACGGAAAACTTCCGTGTCTATCTTTTCGTACTTAATATCAGATAAGATAAAATAAAAGTTATGAAATCGGGAAGGTATTTTTTTATTCTGTTTTTAATTCTATTGATTATGCCTGCATATGCGCAAAAAGGTGTAGACATCACCGGAACGGTGATTGAGGAAGGGACCAATGAACCGATCGAACAGGCTACAGTTCGTTTGTTAAGTGTCAAAGACAGCTCCATGATCGGAGGTGTCGCCACATCGCGCAACGGAAGTTTCATGCTCAAGAACATCAAGAACGGCAGTTATCTACTGCACGTGTCGTTTGTCGGGTTCGATCCGCTCTATCAACCCCTGCGTGTTACGGGGAAAACCAATCCGGTCAAGTTGGGCAAACTCGCGCTTACCGACGGGGCAATTCAATTGGGCGAAGCTGTCGTGATCGGGAAAGCACCGGAAGTAACCGTACGCAACGATACGATGGAGTACAATGCCGATTCCTATAAAACCACGGAAGGCTCCATGCTGGAAGACCTGCTGAAAAAAATGCCCGGTGTGGAAGTGGATAGCGAAGGAAAGATCACCGTCAACGGGAAAGAGATCAAAAAGGTGCTGATTGACGGAAAAGAGTTCTTCTCCGACGATCCCAAGGTGGCCTCCAAGAATCTACCATCGAAAATGATCGACAAAGTGCAAGTGTTGGACAAACTGAGCGATATGGCCAAAATGACTGGATTTGACGACGGAGAAGAGGAAACTGTCATCAACCTGACTGTCAAGCCCGGCATGAAGCAGGGCTGGTTCGGAAACGCTTTTGCCGGTTACGGTAGCGAAGACCGATACGAAGGGAACTTCATGGTAAACCGCTTCATCAACAACAACCAGCTGACCTTGATGGGAGGTATCAACAACACGAATAATATGGGATTTTCAGACCTTGCCTCCAGTATGTTCTCTGGGATGGGCGGACCGCGTGGACGTCGGGGCGGAGGAGCCGGCAACGGGATCACAACATCCGGCAATATCGGCCTGAACTTCAGTAAAGAATTTAATCCGAAGTTGACGGTCGGGGGCAACCTCCGTTATTCTCATTCCGACAACGACGCGATCAGCAAGAGCAACCGACAGAATATCCTACCGGGCGACAGCACCTCTTTCTACAACGAAAACAACAGCAGCAACACGCGCAGCGACAATGTAGCAGCCGACCTCCGTATGGAATGGAAACCTGACTCGCTCACCCAGATCATATTCCGTCCGAGTTTCAGTTACAGTAACAGCCATAGCCGTGAAGGGAGCACCTTCAACACGCTGAGCGGAAACCGCGACACGGTCAACATCGGTGAATCCGATTATCTCTCCGACGGAAGCGGCTACAAACTCAATGCCCGCCTGGAGTTCAGCCGCAAACTGAACAGTGAAGGACGTGTTTTCAGCGGATCTCTATCTGGAGGACTAAGCGATTCCTATAATAAGGGACTGAACTATTCGAACACCGAATATCTAATGATGGCTGACGGGATGGACAACGAACTGGTGGATCAACGCTTCCGCTACGACAACAAAGGGTTCAACTACCGGGCTTACCTGTCCTGGGTAGAACCGATCGGCCACAACAACTTCATTCAAGCAACCTACAGCATCCGGCAAAACAAACAGGAATCTCTGAAAAACTCTTATACCCGTGAAGAAGGAAGCGAAGATTACAACTTGTTGGACACGGCTTACAGCAAAAGCTACCGCAACAACTTCATCAACCAGCAGGTCAGCCTCGCCTTCAAAGCTATCCGGGAAAAATATGACTATACGGTCGGTTTGACGGTAGACCCGTCCCATAGTACGAGCGAGAACTTCGTGGGCGATACGGTTCTCTCCAAATTGTCGCGCAACGTGGTGAACCTTTCACCGATGGTTCGCTTCAACTACAAATTCGACAAACGCACGAACCTTCGCATCAACTATCGCGGACGTACCAGCCAACCCAGCATGACACAGTTGCAGCCGGTGGCAGACATCTCCGACCCGCTGAATACGACGATGGGTAACCCGGACCTGAAACCGACTTACACAAACGACCTGTTCATCCGTTTCCAGAAATTTGTGCCGGACAAGCAAACAGCCTTGATGGTAATGTTGAATTTCGACTATGTGATCAACGATATCGTCAACAAGTCCGTCTATGTCGGCAATACCGGTAAAAAGATGACGACCTACGACAACGTAAACGGGAACTACAATGGGAACATTCGCGTCCTGTTCAACACGCCGCTCAAAAACCGCAGATTCTCGATCAACTCCATGACAATGGCCTCATACGCCAACAAGAATGGTTTTATCAACGACGAAAAGAACACGAACAAGAACCTGACTCTCGTGGAACGCGCCGGTATCGATTTCCGTTCCGACTATCTGGATCTCGGACTGAACGGTAACATCCGTTACAACGGAACACAAAACTCACTCCAGGGACAGAGCGAACTGAACACCTTCAACTACGGTGTGGGTGGAACGACAACGATCTATCTTCCACTCGATTTCAAAGTGGAAAGTGATATCAACTGGTCGACAAACTCCGGCTATTCAGACGGTTTCAAACAGAACGAAGTGTTATGGAACGCCTCTGCTTCCAAATCATTCTTGAAAGGGAACCAAGCGACGCTCCGTTTCAAAATATACGATATACTGAAACAACGCAGCAACATATCCCGCAGCGTAACCGCCAGCTATACACAGGACTCCGAATACAACACACTGGGTAGTTACTTCATGGTGCACTTCATCTACCGCTTTAGTATCTTCAAAGGGGGAGCCAGCATGAACGATGTGTCCGGACCTGGCGGAAGAGGGCCGAGACATGGCGGTCCGATGGGGCCGCCTCCGGGTGGAAGATTCTGATGATTTATCCGTTACTTTTGGCTTGATCCAAAAGTAACCAAAAGATCAAGGCTGAACCGTCTGGGCTACTCCTGTCCGCTTAGGCCTTTCATAGAAAGCTACGCTTTCTCTTAGGATGGCCGATACTGCCTGCTACATAGGTGTCGGTATCGACCATCCCCAAAGAGCCGTCAGGCTCTATCTTCGGCCTAAGCTAGCGAGCGTTAAGCGAAGAGACCGGAGTGAGCGCCCGGAGCGTCTGCTGTCTGAGCGAAGCGAGTTTCAGACGCGACAGCGAACGAAGGAAACGGAGTAGCGAGGCAGGTTCGGCCTTGAACTTTTGGTTACTTTTCTTTCAAGAGAAAAGTGACAGATAGAACCTTTTGATCAACGAAGGCTCCAATATAGCCGGGTAAATCAAACCGTAAAGCGCTCCGTAGAAGTGGGCGTTATGATTGACATTATCCCCCGCCTTTCTTGCCATATACTGGCAATAGGCTAGGTAGATCACACCAAAGACAATCCCAGGAACCGGCAGTACGGCAAAAAACAAAATCTTGCCCCACGGGTCCAGGAAGATGGAAGTGAACAAGACAGCCGATACAGCTCCCGAAGCACCTATCGAAACATAGTAAGGATCATTACGCCGGCGGATCAGATCATACAGTGAAGCAGCAACCATCCCGCCAAAATATAATCCCAGATAGCCACCTGTACCGAGTCCCAAATAACCGAAAGCACTTTCCATATATGTCCCGAATGACCAGAAAGTAAACATATTCACAAGTAAGTGTGTCATGTCGGCATGCACAAAACCATGCGTAATCAATCGATACCATTCCCGGTTATGAACGGTACAATACGGTATGAAGGCCAACTTCCGAAACAACTCATGGTTGCCGAAACAAATATAGGACACGACAACCGTGACCCCGATAATAACATAAGTAATCATAATCTATTCTATATTAATGACGTCAAATGTAGTAAAGATTGAACAATGTTTCCCCTATATGGTTTACAAAAACAAAGCTTCCGCATTTGCTATTTCCGTTTTAGCTTCCTATCTTTACAAATTACAACATATTGACAGATATAAAAAACATCCGAAATGCTGGCACTCATACACATACAATGGATAGTGGGTATAATATTCATCATATTATACTGCGTCACCATTCTTGGGCTAGTGTTGGTTATCATCACGGAGAACCGGAATCCGTTGAAAACGATTCCCTGGGTGATCGTGTTACTGCTCGCCCCCGGTATCGGGCTCCTGTTCTATTTCTTCTTCGGGCAGGATAACCGGAAGCAACGGATTATCTCCCGACGCACCTATAAGCGTATCATGAAACGGCCACAGGAAGGGAAACTCCCACAAGATGCCTGTTCCGTTCCGGCTCCCTACCAGCCATTGGTCACACTGTTGACAAACAGCAACCAATCGTCCCTGCTATACGGAAGCGACATCACGATCTATACGAACGGGACAGACAAGTTTCACGACCTTTTGCAAGAGATTGCCAAAGCAACCCATCATATTCACATCCAATATTACATCTTCTGCGACGACGAGGTCGGAAACAAGGTCAAAAAACTGCTGATCGAGAAAGCCAAAGAAGGAGTAGAAGTCCGTGTCCTTTACGACGATGTGGGCTGCTGGAACGTGAAAGACAAGTTCTTCAAGGAAATGTCGGATGCCGGCATCGAAGTCCATGCTTTCCTGAAAGTGGCGTTTCCAGTCTTCACCAGCAAAGTAAACTACCGGAACCACCGGAAGATCGTGGTCATAGACGGCAAAGTCGGTTTTATGGGTGGCATGAACATTGCAGACCGCTACACGAAAGGGACCAGCTGGGGGACATGGAGAGACACGCACTTCAAGATCATCGGAAAGGGAGTACACGGCTTACAGGCCGCATTCCTTATCGATTGGTATGTGGTCAGCAAGAAACTCCTGAACGAAAAGATCTATTATCCGCCACTTCCGGTCTATTCGGATGATAACATCATGCAGATCTGTACCAGCGGCCCCGTCGGACAATGGCGTACACTCTTGCAAGCAGCCATCTTCACAGTTGCCAACGCCAAGAAATATGTATTTATCCAGACTCCTTACTTCCTTCCGACCGAAGGATTGAACCAGGCTTTGCAGATAGCGGCTTTAGGAGGCGTCGACGTGCGGTTGATGCTTCCCAAGCGTTCGGACACACGCACGGCAAACATGGCCACCCACTCTTTTATCGATGAAATGGTAAAGGCGGGCGTCAAGGTCTATTTCTATAAACCGGGATTCCTTCACTCGAAACTGATGGTGGCAGACGACGAACTGACCTGCATCGGTTCCGCCAATATGGACTTCCGCAGCTTCGAGCATAATTTCGAGATCAACGCATTTGTCTACCAGCCCTCGTTTGCCCAACAGATGAGGAAAGTATTCCTGCACGACATGCATAGTTGCGAAAGACTGGTGCCGTCACGCTGGCTGAAACGCCCGCTCAAACAACGTATAGCCGAATCGTTTATGCGTCTGTTTTCTCCTCTTCTTTAATAAAGATGGAAAAGTTCACCGAACCGTAGACGCGGTGCTGGTAGAAATAGGGCAACCCGGAGAAATCATTTGTCTTCGGATGTTCCATCACGAAGATGCCTCCGTCCCGCAGCAGATCGCGTTTGAAGACAAGTTCCGGCACTTCGGGCAATTCTTTCAAGGCATAAGGGGGATCTGCAAAGATGAAATCAAAACCTTGGGCCGGAGCCGAATGGAGATAACGGAAGACATCGCCACGAATCAGTGTCAGCGAATCCGTTTTCAACTCTTTGGCGACTTTGGCGATAAAGGAGGCATGTGCATTATTCTTTTCGACAGCCGTCACGCTCCGGCATTCGCGCGAAAGCAGTTCGAAAGAAATGCTTCCCGTCCCTGCAAACAGATCGAGCGCATCCACCCCCTCAAAATCGATATGGTTGGAGATCACATTGAAGATATTTTCCTTCGCAAAGTCCGTCGTCGGACGGGCGCTGAAGGTAGACGGGACATCAAAACGTCGCCGTCCGTATATTCCACTTATAATTCGCATAATGATAGAGCTATAAGATCCAACGGAGCCTGCAACACCTCCGACCCCATCAAATAGGCTTCGGAAGGGATCTCCAGCGGATCGATATATTGTAAATAATTCCGCAACGTATTCGTTATATCATTTCGCAAGGGCACATCGCCGAAAAGACGCAACTGGTCTTTCTGTTGATCCATTCCGACCTGTTTCCATACATATAATATATAATACAAAATATCGTCCGTATGTTCATACTCGAACGAGTTCACAAAAAGCAGGTTTCCCTGCGCATAGCACGCCACATCCATCCTCCGCCGATGCAACACGACATATAGCTGGCGGGGCAAGCGCGCACGGCTCTGCTTCTTCCACAGCGAAAGCAACGGACCGACATGATGGACAAAACGAGGATTGACAAGCGAACGGGAACAGAACTCATACACATCCTCATCCACTCCGAATACCAGTTCCGCCGGTTCGTCTTTCAGTTCATTGCTCAGGCAACGCCCTTCGGGAGATGAAAATGTGAACGCCAGCAGTCCCGCCTTCTGCTTTTCCTGAAAAACAGCAGCCGGCACAAGCGTATACTGGGAAGTGACACACACCACATTGACCTGCTTGTAGAACCAGGTCAGGAAATCATTTTCGAAGAAACATTCTTTCAGAGAAGATACATAAGGCCTTGTCCGGTCGAATTCGACGTCTCTATAAAAGAAACTCTCGCTCACCGAAGGACTGTATGCGGAAAAAGAAAGTCCACCCGACCGAAGCCGGATGGACATTATGTAATTTTCCGAATGATCAGCTGTTAACTTATCAGACAAGTTTATAGCCATAGGCTGTATTAATCTTCCCAGTTACCTGCGTTGTTATTGATTTCTTCGACAGAACCTACACGCAGACCGGCATATTTACCCATCTTGCTGGCTTTATCTTTCAGGTTATACACTTCTTGCTTGTTCAAGTCACCCAGATAGTCATCATACAGAACACCGCACTGGAATACTTTTACCGTATAACCCGAACCTGAAGTCAAAGTAGCCGTATCCATCGTAAACTGTACGTTCGCACCCGGCACGTTACGCAAATCGTCTACATTATAACCTTTGCCGAACAATGTATCAACAGCTGTTACCCAAACAGTATCACGTCTGATCAAGCCTTTCTTAACGGCTTCTTTCTCAGTCATACCCTTTTCGAGCTGTTCGTCAGTCAATACACCTTCCTTGATAAGGAACGGCAATTTTTCATCTTTTAAAAACTTACTCAGTTCATCAAAATTGGCTGCATGCACCTTGTGGATGTTCTTGTACTCAATCTGTGCTTTACGGATATCGATCAAACGAGCTTTGATCAAATTTTCACGACGATCCCTCTCATCCTTAAATTCGATCGGACCCATAATACTTCTGTAACACATGTACGCAAGCAGTACTACTGCCACAGCCAATAAAATCTTTAATGTAACTTTCATGGTTTATATGTTTTTTGAATTTATTTCGTTCGGCAAATTTAAAAAAGAATATTTAATACACTACCTTTATCGCGAAAATTATTACAATCAAAATGATAAATAGTTATTTAAGCCGCCAAATTACACAAAATTTTCCATATGATCCGACCGAAGACCAGGTTTTGGCATTAAATCTCCTATCCAATTTCCTGCTTTCGGAAGAATCGGATTCGCTTTTACTGCTGAAGGGATATGCAGGAACCGGTAAAACATCTTTGGTCGGAGCCTTGGTCAAGACGATGACAGAGCTAAAACAAAAAAGCATCTTGCTCGCCCCTACCGGACGGGCGGCAAAGGTATTTTCCGGCTATGCCGGACAGAAAGCATTTACGATACACAAGAAGATATATCGCCAGAAAGCCTTTTCCAACGAACCGACAGGTTTTCATCCGGCTGATAACTTGCATAAAGACACGCTATTTATCGTAGACGAAGCGTCCATGATAGCCAATGAAGGACTGGACTCGTTTGTTTTCGGAACCGGACGCCTGCTGGACGACCTGGTCCAATATGTCTATTCCGGAGAAAACTGCCGCCTGATCCTGATGGGCGATGTGGCACAGTTACCTCCCGTCATGCAAACCGAAAGCCCGGCTCTCAATCCGGAAACATTGCGGGGATATAATTTAAAGGTACAGGAAATCACCCTCACCCAGGTTGTCCGCCAAAGCGAAAACTCCGGGATCTTGTTCAATGCTACCCGCCTTCGGGACGCCTTACGAAACGGGACGGTCGAGATTTTCCCCAAACTAAGGCTGAAAGGCTTCACCGATTTCAGAAAGGTAAACGGAGACGAACTCATCGAAGAAATCTCCTCGGCCTACAGTCGGGACGGGATCGAAGAGACCATGATTATTTCACGCTCCAACAAGCGGGCTACCCTATATAATAATGGTATCCGCAATCGCATCCTATACCGTGAAGAAGAACTTTCGTCCGGCGACCGGCTGATGATTGCCAAGAATAACTACTTCTGGACTGCCGGCAATAAGGAGATGGACTTCATAGCTAATGGCGAAATCATACAGGTGTTACGTGTACGAAGGACTTACGAGCTCTACGGTTTCCGTTTTGCCGACGTATCGGTCCGTTTCCAGGACTACGATCTCGAAACGGATGTCAAAATTCTCCTCGACACCTTACAGACAGCAGCTCCCGCACTGCCGAAAGATCTTAATGACAAGCTTTTCTATACCATTCTCGAAGATTACGACGATGTCCCGACAAAGGCAGGAAAGATGAAAAAGATGAAAGCAGATCCTCATTACAACGTCTTGCAAGTCAAATATGCCTATGCCGTCACCTGCCACAAGGCACAGGGCGGCCAATGGATGAACGTCTTTCTGGATATCGGCTATATCACGGAAGAAATGCTTGGAGAAGACTTCTACCGTTGGCTTTACACCGCCTTTACACGTGCGACCCACCGGCTCTATCTGGTGAATCTGCCGGAGGAATTCGAAGAATATGTCTCGTCCTGATTTAGGTTGGCCATGCCTCTCCGGTTTAGCATCCATATATTTAAGTAAAAGACAAAGAAGCAACAATATCAATTAATAAACAAATACACAGCTATTAACAGCTATTACTACCACTCCTTTGCTTTTCGCCCTTAGTCGAAAAGGTTTTTGACCAGTGTCGAAAGGGCTTTTGACCAAGGGCGAAAAGGTTTTCGACTAAGGGCAAAAGGTCTATGAGCAGGCGGTATGACAACAGTAGCATGGCGATTGTCACTTAAATAGAGCCTTTCGGGGACGACTTGATCTCTGATAATGGAGCATTTCGGAGCGGTTGTCCTAACTTCACAATAAAAGGAATAACAATATTTCATACAATAAATACGTTACATATATAAGAAATACCTATTTTTGTTGCAATATAAACGAAAACCTGCTTGTAAGTTTTCATGAATGGAAAAAGGAATGGCGAATAAAGAAAAAATAGATTACCTGCTTCTGGATATCCGGGAGCTTGAAACATTGGTTGCCGGCATGCGGGATGCAGAAGTGTATCCGGTGTCTTTTTTCGGCCAGACTTTCGACCTCACCCATAAGATTCTGAAGGACCTACATGCTTTGGAAACGGCCCAGATCGAAATGCTGCGTAAACAGATGGAAGAGCATCAGGCTCTGATCCAGTCTATTCCCCCATCGGTTGCCACTCCGGTACAAACAGTACAGGAAGCTTCGATTACAGCCCCGGCTCCGATTCCGGCCGAACCGGAGCCAGTCATCCAAGAGCAGGAAATCAGACAGGAGCTTCCTGCAGAACAAGGATTACCGGCCGGACCGGAGCCAATCCCCGTTGAAGAGCCGGAGACTCCGGCAGTGGAAGCATCCGGCAAAGTGATCCCCGCAGAGCGTCCCGGATTATTCCTCAACGACCTGTTGGAAAAGAAAAATTTTTCGGATTTCCGAAAGGCATTCAGCCTGAACGATCGTTTCCGTTTCCGCCGCGAGCTGTTCGGAGGTGATGAGGCACGGATGAACAAAGTAATCAATGACCTGAACGATCTTCATTCGTATGAAGACTCGGTCACATATTTGAATAACGAATTAAAGTGGAATATAGAGGATGAAGCGGTAGCAGACTTTATCAAGCTGCTTGAAAAACGCTTCCTCTAAGCAATGTGACAATGGACAATTGACAATGTATTTGTCTTTGTCTTTTTAATTGTCAATTGTCAATTATCAATTAAAAAGTGCTATGGCAAAATTAACAGTAGTACCCACTCCCGTCGGAAATCTGGAAGATATGACGTTCCGGGCAATCCGCGTGCTGAAAGAGGCCGATCTCATTCTGGCGGAAGACACGCGTACTACGGGTATCCTGCTCAAACATTTCGAAATACAAAACAGGATGCAGTCGCACCATAAGTTCAACGAGCATAAAACGGTCGAACAAGTGGCAGCCCGTATCAAGGCGGGCGAGAATATAGCATTGGTATCGGATGCCGGTACTCCCGCGATATCCGATCCAGGATTCATGTTAGTGCGTGAATGTGTACGTCAGGGTGTAGAAGTGGAATGCCTGCCGGGAGCCACGGCTTTCGTCCCGGCATTAGTTGCTTCGGGGCTGCCCAACGAGAAATTTTGCTTCGAAGGCTTTCTTCCCCAGAAGAAGGGAAGACAGACGCGCTTGAAAGAGCTCTCGACGGAATATCGCACCATCATCTTCTATGAGTCACCTTTCCGGCTGGTCAAGACATTGACACAACTAGCCGAGTTTTTCGGGAATGACCGCCCTGTTTCCGTATCACGTGAAATATCGAAGATACACGAAGAAACCGTACGCGGCACGCTCGAAGAAGTTATCGCTCACTTCACCGTGAACGAACCGAAAGGTGAAATTGTTATAGTATTAGCAGGCTTAAAAGATAAAAAGGACAAAGAGACAGGAACAGAAGTTTAACGTAACAACAGAAAGAACATGAAGAAAGTATTAATTGCAACAACGATTTGCACAGCCATGCTGGCCTCCTGCGGACAGAATTCAGCAGAATATAAGAAGCTGAAAGCAGAAAACGACTCTCTGAGAATCGAAAACACCAAAAGCAATGCCGAGATGGATGAAATCCTCGGAACCCTCAATGACGTAGAGGCTGACATCCAGTCTATTCGTGATGCAGAAAATTATCTCAACATACAGCAACAAAAGGGAGATCTGAATAAGAGTAATCGCGAACAGATCAAAGAAAACATGCAGTTGATCAGCGAAACACTGAAAAAGAACAAACAGCAGATCAGCGAACTGGAAGAGAAACTGAAAAAGAGCGGAATCCAATCCTCGGCTTTGAGGAAAACAATCAGCCGCCTTTCTTCCGAACTTGACCAGAAAGCCAATATGATTGTCACGCTACAGGAAGATCTGGCAAAGAAGAATGTTCGTATCCAGGAATTGGACGAAATGGTTGCTTCCTTGAACGAAGACGTGGAAGACTTGTCCACTACAACTGCGGCCCAGTCCGAGAAGTTGCAGGAACAGGACAAACAACTTCATACTGCTTATTATTGCTTCGGCACGGCGAAAGAACTGAAAGACCAAAAAATCCTTTCCGGTGGCGGCTTGTTTGCCAAATCCAAAGTATTGCAGAGCGGCTTCAATAAAGATTATTTCATTTCTATTGATATCCGCGAAGTGAAGGAAATCCCGCTGTTCGCAGGCAAGGCAAAGCTGAAATCCAATCACCCGGAAGGTTCTTACGAATTTGTGAAGGACGAGGACGGTAATATGACATTGAAGATCACGGACGAAAAAGCGTTCTGGAGCCTTGGCAAGTATTTGGTGATTGAAGTAGGATGATGAAATACAAAAGTCTTTTTATTGATTTGGACGATACCCTTTGGGACACGTACCATAATAATAAGGAGTGCCTCGAAGAAGTATATACCGCTCACCACTTTGACCGGTATTATGCCTCCTTCGAGGCTTTTTTCGAGATCTACTGGCCACACAACAACCTGCTATGGGAACAGTACCGCAACAATGAAATAGACCGCCAGACATTGATCATCGAACGTTTTCGCTATATGCTCCGCCCGTTAGGGATAGAAGACACAAAATCGGTACTGGCGATCAACAACGATTTCCTGCAACGAACAACCCGCAAGACACGCCTAGTACCGGGTGCAATCGAGCTATTGGAATACCTGCGTCCCTCCTATCGCATGTATATCCTGTCCAATGGTTTCCGGGAAGTCCAATTCAAAAAGCTCTGCAATTCCGGTCTGGCCCCCTATTTCAAAAGGATGATCCTATCTGAAGATGCCTGCATCCAGAAACCTCATAAGGAGATTTTCGATTTCGCCCTTAAAAACACCAACTCCCGCCGAAGCGAAAGCCTGATGATCGGCGACAGTTGGGAAGCCGACATTATCGGTGCCCACAATTCCAAAATCGACCAGCTATGGCTGAATCCGAAAGGGCTGCCGGCAAAAGAATTCATACCGACTTACACGGTTGGAAGCCTGGAGGAGATCAAACGGATCTTATGACTTACACCTAAAAGAAAAGGAACCGGAAAAGCCGTCTTCCTGCCCTTTCCGATTCCTTCCCTCTCTTCAGGATGCCTCCTGTCAAAAATTATAATGGAAACCGATGCTGATATTTTCCGTGTCGAAGTTCACACCTCCAAAATCAGAAGTTCCGTTGTACGAATCGCTATAACCAAGAAATCCGACTTTAGTGACAAAAGATATATGTTCCGTCGCTTTCAAAGAAAGTCCCGGACGCAATCCCAACCGGAAACCGGTATCACCGTCACCGGCAGCAATCCCAATCGTTCCATCGACAAACAATCCCACAATACCCGTCTTATAAAACGTATAGCGAGCATACGGAGCAAACTGGAAACGGTTATAATCATCGTAATGCGTATAACCGATTTCACCCCCCACGGCCCATTGGTCAGTCAAATGACATCCTACTTCCGGTGAGATCTGGAAAACAAACTCACTATCTTCACTACCGACTGTAAAACCACCGCCAATATACACCTCCTGTGCACCGACCGAGCAAATCGCCATAAAGGCAATCATGCATGAAACAAATAACTTCTTCATTTTACTTTATTATATATAAATATTATTAGAACTCTGAGGTAAAATGGAATTTGATATCGGGGAAATCCTGCTGTGCCATCATCAACACATAGCTGGAATCGGCCAGATAGACATCGCGGCCCTCTTTGTCGAGCGCCATATATTGAGCTTTACGGCGTTTGAAGTTTTCAAGAGCGGCAGCATTATCGCTTTCTATCCAGCAAGCCTTATAGAGGCTGATCGGTTCCCACTTACACTGTGCGCCGTATTCGTGGAGCAAGCGGTACTGGATCACTTCGAACTGCAATTGTCCGACCGTACCGATAATCTTACGTCCGTTGAACTGGTTGGTAAAAAGCTGGGCGACGCCTTCATCCATCAACTGCTCGATGCCCTTGTTCAACTGCTTGGCCTTCATAGGATCGGCATTCTCGATATATTTGAACATTTCAGGAGAGAAACTCGGCAATCCTTTGAAATGAAGTTCTTCACCGGAAGTCAGCGTATCACCGATCTTGAAGTTTCCGGTATCAGGCAAACCGATGATATCGCCGGCAAAAGCCTCGTCCACTACTTCCTTCTTCTGCGCCATGAAAGCCGTAGGACTGCTGAAACGCATCATCTTTCCGAAACGGACATGCTTGTAGTTGGCATTACGTTCGAAACGGCCGGAACAGATCTTCACGAAAGCAATACAACTGCGATGATTCGGGTCCATATTGGCATGGATCTTGAAAACGAAACCGGAGAAGGCATCCTCTTCCGGATCGACCACCCGTTCCACGGCCGACACGGGACGGGGAGAAGGAGCGATATTGATAAAGCAATCCAGCAGTTCTTTCACCCCGAAGTTATTCAAGGCAGAACCAAAGAACACGGGAGCGATATCTCCTTTCAGGTAGGTATCGACATCGAATTCGGGATAAACACCTTCTATCAGCTCGATATCGGAACGCAGCTTTTCTGCCTGTCCGGCCTCGATATAGTTTTCAAGTTCCGGGCTGTTGATATCCTTAAATTCCACGTTTTCCGTCACATACTGCTTGCTCGGAGTATAGAGGTTCAGTTTCTGTTCATATATATTATAGACCCCCCGGAACCGTTGTCCCATGTCGATCGGCCAGCTCAGCGGACGCACATGGATATGCAGTTCTTCTTCGATCTCGTCCAGCAAGTCGAACGGGTCCTTACCGTCGCGGTCCATCTTATTGACAAACACGATCACGGGGGTCTTACGCATACGGCAGACTTCCATCAGCTTACGGGTCTGGGCTTCCACACCTTTTGCGGTATCGATCACGATAATAACGCTATCCACAGCCGTCAGCGTACGAAACGTATCTTCAGCGAAATCCTGGTGGCCGGGCGTATCGAGGATATTGATTTTATGGCCGGAATAATCGAAAGCCATCACGGAGGTTGCGACGGAGATTCCACGCTGCTTTTCAATTTCCATCCAGTCGGAGGTAGCTGTCTTCTTGATCTTGTTAGACTTTACGGCTCCTGCCACATGAATGGCACCTCCAAAGAGCAACAGTTTTTCGGTAAGAGTCGTCTTACCGGCATCCGGGTGGCTGATAATAGCAAACGTTCTTCTTCTCTCAATCTCTTCTGAATACTGACTCATTGTTATTTATCTTATTTTGTTATTCTTTTCATACATTCACGCAGACTCGCTTCCCAATGGGATATACTGATCTTATAGATCGTTTTGATCTTAGCCTTGTTCAGGACACTGAAATGCGGACGGGCAGCCTTCGCCGGATAATCTTTGGACTCGATCGGGAGAACACGGCAGGGGGCATTCCCTAACTCCATAATCTTCACGGCAAAATCATACCAACTGCAAACCCCTTCGTTGGAATAATGATAGATACCGGGAACGAAAGCATCCGCCTCCGCCTGCACCAACACCGCAAAAATGGCAGCCGCCAGATCCCCGGCATACGTCGGCGAACCAATCTGGTCGAACACGACAGACAACTGTTCCCGTTCATTTCCCAGACGCAACATCGTCTTGACAAAATTATTCCCGAACTCAGAGTAAAGCCATGCCGTCCGGATGATTACTGCATCCGGGCACACCTCCTGCAAAGCCTGTTCACCGGCAAGTTTCGTACGCCCGTAGACAGAGGCCGGACAAGTATTGTCCGTTTCCACATAAGGCAAATGATTTGTGCCGTCAAACACATAGTCGGTAGAAACATGGATCACCCTCGCCCCAGCCATACGTGCCGCCTCGCCCAAGTTCCGTACGGCATCCCGGTTGATACGAAGGCAAAGAGCTTCGTCATCCTCCGCCTTATCCACAGCCGTATAGGCGGCACAATTGATGATATAATCGACTTGCTTCTCCTTAACAAAAGCATTCACGGCTTGAGCATCGCAGATGTCAAGCGTATCCACATCCGTAAACACAAACGCATATTGCGGATATCCGGCAGCTAACCGACGGATCGAATTGCCCAGTTGCCCGTTAGCCCCTGTTACTAAAATCGTTTTCATCTTGTCTTATTCTTCTAATTTCAGTTCCCCATTCATATCTTCACGATACTTCTCGGCCAGAAGTGCCAGGAACGAACTGATCTGTTTGATCCCCTCCATCGTTTCAGGGCTGATTTCCTTCCCTTGCATCTTCAGCATCAGGAAACCGTAAATAGCATTGAAGCAAGTCTCCAACTCAGGCAAGTCCTCGCCGCCCGATTTGGCACGGAGCTGAACGATAAAGGGGAGTGTTTTATAATAGGCCGCCCCATACACCATTTCCTTCGGCGATTTCAAAAGACGGAGGTGCAGATCGGTCAGGGCAATGATCACATTCTTGTTCAGCTGGATATGTCCCTTTTCCATCACCCCTTCGGAACGCATCATCTCGATTAGTTCCTCATACCATTTGGCGATTTCTTCCTTTATATCGTCCGGTTGGTCGTAACGATCTACAACCGTGCGGCGGATCGAATCCATATCGAAGTTATTGGCACGTATCAGGTCTTCCACCTGCCACATGTACAACAGATATTCGGCTATATTTTCTTTTCTTTTTCGTCTTGCAATAATCATGGTTGCAAAGATACACTATATTCGGATAATGCCTGATAAAAATCCGCATCTTTTACACCTAACTGGCGGCAGGCCAGGCGGGCAGCATTCAGGTTGATTAGGAAAAAGCGATCCGGAATATAGACGGGAAAGTCCCCGTAGCGAGTCTGCAAATAGGTCTTTCCCTCTTTCTCGACCACGACATGCTGGTCGTAAGGCATGGCTGTAATGTCTTCGCGAACCTCTTGCGCAAGCTGTTTGACAACCGGATCGCCGTCGAAATAGATCAGCTTTCCCCCGCGTTCGATAGAAGAGGCGAACGTACGGAAAGTCGTATGGTAGGCCTCCGGTGTGGCGTGGTCGGTAGCGGAAGTCCACATCAGATTGGTCAGAATAGCGATATGCGGACGATAGAACTCCAGCTGGAACCGTTTCTCCAAAGCAGACGTTACATGCTCATCACCTTCGATAATCGCGATCCGAGCTTCATAACTCAGATGCACACGGTCGGGCAACAAGGGGACTTCGCTGGTCAACGCATAGTCGAACGCCAGTTTCTGCCGCTTCAGGGCGCACACAATCATCGAGATGATCGTCTTCTTTCCCCGGCTACCGGCAACAACAACCCGCGTCTTCTCTTTCGTCCGCTGAAAGATGAATTCAGGTATCGAAAGCACTAATAATCCCAGTTCCTTTGCACGTATCAATTCGGGGTTATCCTGCCGGACTGCGGCCCCTAATACCACAAAATGTATATCTTTAGTTAATCTCTCCGGGAACCACCCGTCTCCATGACAAGTACACCCCTCTTTTTCCAGTCTGGCAAGAATCGTATCAGTCAGTCCAACACCGGATACACTTACTTCATATCCTTTTTGGTGGATAGCCAGGGCTAAGTCAAACAACAGAGGCTCGGTTACGGAGATTAAATGAACTTTTCGCATCACTCAGATTTTGCCTGCAAATGTACACAATTTCATTCACGCTTCGCATGGGTTTGAAAGAAAAAACTTCCCTATCTTTGTTGGAAAAAGTATAATTTATGGATATTCAACTTATAGACACAGGCTTTTTCCATGCAGACGGAGGTGCCATGTTCGGTGCGATTCCCAAAACTGCTTGGAGCCGCCGTTATCCAAGCGATAAACAAAATGGATGCATCTTGGCTATGCGCAGCATGTTAGTCCGCGACGGGAACGGGAAGATCGTACTCGTCGACAACGGGGCGGGCAACAAACACCTGAAACAACTCAGCTATTACAACTTCTTCGACCTGGTCGATCTGAAGGATGAACTTCAAAGGCGGGATGTTGCCTGTGAGGATGTTACGGATGTCATACTCACACATCTCCACTTCGACCATTGCGGATATACGACACAAAAAGAAGAGCAGACCGGTGGAAAGCCTCTCTTCAAAATGGCCTTCCCAAACGCCATCCACTGGGTAAGCCGTGCACAGTGGGAGAACTTCCTTCACCCGAACGCACTCGAAGCCGACTCCTATTTCATCGAAAACATGCAGGCCGTCTACGACAGCGGCAAACTTCGCCTCATCGAAAATGACACGAATCTCTGCCCCGGCATCGACCTGCGGCTGTTCGACGGACATACGCCGGGGCAAATCGCACCTTATATCACGACACCTGAGCGCACTTATGTCTTCGCCGGCGATGTCATCCCGTTGGCGGCAAGCGTCTCGCCCCTCTGGATCTCGGCATACGACACCTATCCTGTCGTTTCCTACAACGAAAAAATGCGGATGCTAGAAGAAGCGGTCTCTGAGAAGCAAGCGATCATCTACTGTCACGACGCCTATACTCAGTGTACTACCGTGAAAAAGGTGAACGACTTTTTCAAGGCAGATCAAAAAGTTTCACTTTTTTCCATAGGGTGAAAATAAAGTCTCCCGCAGGTAAAAATAAAGTTTCATCGACAGGAAACTAAAGTTACCCTTACATGAAACTACAACAAGATTACTACCGGACTAAAGAAAAAGCCGGTTGTATTGTAGGGCAGTCTGCTATTTATCTTTATCTTTGTCTGATTATAATCATAAATTAATCCTGATCATCATGAAAAAGACAATCTTCGCTTCACTGACAATCCTGACATTCTCGGCCCTGATGTTCTGTTGCAGCAATGCTCCCAAGCAGGAGAAAGTGCTTCGCCACGTTGTCATGTTCGGTTTCAAGCCAGAAGTATCCGCCCAACAGATCAAGGAAGTCGAAGAAGCTTTCTGTGCACTTCCCTCCCAGATAGACCTGATCAAAGGATACGAATGGGGAACGGATTGCAGCCCCGAAGGATTGCAACAGGGATTGACGCACTGTTTCTTCCTGACTTTCCATTCGGATGCCGACCGAGACGCCTACCTGATCCATCCGGCGCATAAAGCTTTCGGGAAAGTATTAGGAGACAAGGCATCTGCCGTCACCGTCGTGGACTACTGGACCAAATAAGAATTATTATTTTTCTCACTTATAACATTTTAAACGCATGAACAAACTAACAAAGTATGCATGTATCCTGACAACCCTGGCCGGAGCCGTGGCTTGTTCGGGAGGTAAAAAAACACAAGGAGACTATGCCATTATCCCGCTTCCTCAAGAAGTGGTGACACAAGGCAGCGCCCCGTTCCTGTTGAAACCGTCTACCCCGATCTCTTATCAGGAAGGTGATGCGGAAATGGAACAGACCGCCCGTTTCCTTGCCTCCTATGTCAAAGAGGCTACGGGATATGAACCGAAAGTGATTACCGGGAATGCGGACAAAGGCATTCATCTGTCAATCGCTTCCGACATCCGGAACCCGGAAGGCTACCGCCTGCTGGTCAGCGAGAACGGCATCGAGATCGCCGGAGCATCCAACGCCGGTATTTTCTATGGCGTGCAGACCTTGCGTAAGTCTATCCCCGCCGTGGCCGAAGGGATGGACATCGAACTTCCGGCTGCCAGCATCAACGACTATCCACGTTTCCCGTACCGCGGTATGCACCTCGATGTTTCCCGGCACTTCTTCCCGGTAGATTCGGTCAAGAAGTTCATCGATATTCTTGCCTTGCACAATATGAACCGCTTCCACTGGCACCTGACAGACGACCAGGGATGGCGCATCGAGATCAAGAAATATCCGGAACTGACCCAGATCGGGGCGCAACGCAAGGAAACCGTCATCGGCCGTAACTCCGGCAAATATGACGGCAAGCCGTATGGCGAAGGCATGTTCTATACGCAAGACGAAATCCGCGACGTGATCGCTTACGCCCAAGAACGTTTCATCACGATCATCCCCGAAATAGACCTTCCGGGACACCAGTTGGCAGCTATCACGACTTATCCGGACCTGGGTTGTACGGGCGGACCGTATGAAGTATGGACCCAGTGGGGCGTATCGGACGATGTGATCTGTGCCGGCAATGAAAAGGCAATGACCTTCCTCGAAGACGTGCTCGGCGAGGTGATCGATCTTTTCCCGTCCGAATATATCCATGTAGGCGGTGACGAATGCCCGAAAGTGCGTTGGAAGAGTTGTCCGAAGTGCCAGGCACGTATCAAGGCGGAAGGCATCAAAGGAGACAGCAAGCATACGGCCGAAGAATACCTGCAAAGCTATGTCATTTCACGCATGGAGAAATTCGTCGAAAGCAAAGGGCGCCATATTATCGGCTGGGACGAAATCCTGGAAGGCGGACTGGCCCCGAACGCTACGGTGATGAGCTGGCGCGGCGTAGACGGCGGCATCGAGGCTGCCAAGCAGAAACATAATGTGATCATGACGCCCAACTCTTACCTCTATTTCGACTATTACCAGTCTACCGACACGGAACACGACCCGCTTGCCATCGGTGGTTACCTGCCGTTGGAACGCGTCTATTCGTTCGAACCGACTGCCGGAATCCCGGAAGAGTATAAGAAATATGTAACGGGAGTACAAGCAAATCTGTGGACAGAATATATCCCGACATTCAGCCAGGTCGAATATATGGTATTGCCGCGTATGGATGCATTGGCAGAAGTACAATGGACAAACGCCCCGAAAGATTTCAAGGCGTTCCTGCCGCGCTTGGTCCGCATGACCGAACTTTACGACCGCTTGGGTTACTTCCGCCGATATCCATTATACACTCGACGGCAGCGAACCGACGGTAACCAGCCCGAAATACGAAGCACCTCTCCGCATCAAGCAAAATGCAGAAGTGAAAGCCGTGGCTGTCCGCCCGACCGGAAACAGCCGCATCTTCTCCGAAAAGATCGACTTCAACAAGGCGACAGCCAAGCCGGTCACATTGAAGGTGGCTCCCAGCAGAGGATATGACTTCAACGGCGGCCCGGAACTGACCGACGGCCTGAGCGGCAACAACAACTACAAGACCGGACGCTGGCTTGGCTTCCAGGGCAAGGACTTGGATGCCGTTATCGACCTGAAAGAACCGACCGAGTTCAGCAAAGTGTCCTTCAACACGAATGTTGTGAAAGGGGACTGGATCATGGGAGCGGCAGGCGTTACCGTAAAGGTATCGGACGACGGACAGAACTTCAAGGAGGTAGCTTCCAAGGTTATCCCGTCTTTAGGCAAAGACGACAAAGACGGCCTTTATCCGCAGGAAATCTCCTTCGACCCGGTAAAAGCCCGCTATGTCGAAGTCATCATCAAGAGTGACAAACTCCCGACATGGCACGGAGGTGCAGGTAATCCGGCGTTCTTATTTGTGGACGAAATCAATCTGCAATAAGTAAATATTTAGGCACAGATTACACGGATTTCACGGATTCTCTTTCTCATCTCCGTGTAATTCGTGAAATCCGTGCCTAAAAAATATAAAGAAGTTTTGCTATTCTAACATATTCCCCCATGAAAAGAGACATACTTATCCTTTCTGCCCTTTGTACCTGTTGCAACCTTTTTGCCGAAGAGATCACAGTCAAGTATCTCAGGTATGCAGGTCCTTATGAAATAAAA
>NZ_MNQY01000113.1:0-125953 GCF_001915675.1 Parabacteroides sp. merdae-related_45_40
CTTAAAGAAGCAACAGGATCAATCGTTTGGGAAGAGGATGTTTTCATGATGCAAAAATAAGAATTTTAACGCAATCCCCCAAGTTTTCAGACTGAGCCTTCAGGATCCGCATCCTTGACTTCCAACAAGCATGTGGATATCTTGAATCGTTGGCAGAAACCGGGCGATGTCACGAATGTGCCTCGCATCGAGGATTTCGCAGATACGAATATGAATGCGGGAACTTCTACTCGTTGGTTGATCAGCTCGAATATGTTGGAGTTGGCTTCCGCTACTTTGAGCTATGATCTGCCGAAGCAATGGCTGGAGAAGGTTTCCATGCAAGGACTCCGGGTATATGCGTCAGGAGAGAATCTATTCTTGCTGACGAAACGAAAAGGTATTTTCCCTCGTTCAAACATATTCTCAGGATATAGTGGTAATGCGGATGTTTATTTGCCTGCGAGAGTATTTACTTTTGGTTTGAATCTTACTTTTTAAATCATGTTCAATATGAAAAATATATATATAGTAGTGTTGCTATCTCTTGTGGTATTATTCAATGGCTGCAAGGAGGATTTTTTGGAGACAACTTCCACACAAACGGTGGATGAGCAAGCAGTGTTCAATGATACCCAATCGGCTATGTTGGCTGTAAATGGCTTGCATAAATTGATGTGGACGGGTGATCTGTCTAGTTCGGCTTTTTATGGCGGTTACGATATGTTGATGATTTGGTATGAGGTGATGGGGGATGATTTGGTATATACGTACAGCAATGCGCAGTTCCAAAAGCAGGCTCAATGGTCGAGCCATCGGAATGCGACGATCGGTAGCGCGACCCATTTTTATCGCTTGTTGCAATATTTTATCTCTAACAGTAGTATGATTATCGATAATATCGATGCTGCGGAAGGTTTGGAGAGCGAGAGGAATTATATCAAGGGGCAAGCCCATTTTTACCGGGCTTTCGCCTATTTCACGATGGTACAGATGTATGGCGGCCGTTATAAGGCAGAGGGCGATAACACGCAATTGGGTGTGGTAATTCGTAACGATAACTCAACGGAGCCGAGAGCGAGAGCTTCTGTAGAGGAGGTGTATACGCAGATCAATGAGGATATCGACTTGGCGATCCAATTATTGGGTGCTACGGAGGAGAAACGGACTAATAAGTCGCATATTGATTTGCACGTGGCTCGCGGTTTGAAGGCTCGTATCTTATTGACGCAAGGTAAATGGTTGGAAGCGGCTGAAATGGCTAAATTGGTCGTTGATCTATCAGGAGCCAAATTGCAAGATGATACCTATACGACATTGAATGATCGTTTTAGCGATCAATCAAATACAGAATGGTTGTGGGGATCGAATCCTTTGTTGCAGCAAGCTCCGAACTTGACTCACTTCCATGGATATATGTCGAATGAGATCATTTCGTATAATGGCAATACCCCTCGTGCGATTTATAATAAGTTATACGACAAGATCAGTGATACCGATGTGCGTAAAGGAATTTGGTTTCCGAGGGCGACCGATCCCAATACTCTTCCGCGACCGATCCGGGCGGAGTGTAACAGTAAAGCGTATGCTAATTATATGGCCAATAAGTTTATCGTATCGGATCCTACGACGAAAGGTGGCCGGGATGTTCCTTTCATGCGCTTGCCGGAGATGATGTTGATCATGGCGGAGGGATATGCACGTGCTGGGGAGCCAGGCAAAGCGGCTCAGGCTCTTTATCCGCTGGCAAGTCATCGGGATCCGGAGTATACATTGTCTACGAAAACGGGCGAAAACTTGATAGAAGAGGTGATGACTCAACGTCGCATAGAGCTTTGGGGGGAAGGTTTCCGTTGGTTCGACTTGAAACGTTTGAATATGGATTTGGACCGTGGACCGGCTCCTCGTCCTGAGGTTTTCCCGAATGGTTTGATTGAATATTGGAACAAAGACGCAATGCCTAAAGTGGTGGATCCAGAAGCTTCTAATTACAATATGTATGGAGATGGAACGGTGACGGGTAACGGGAACAGATATCGTCCGGCCGGACATAGGGATTGGCAATGGGCTATTCCTGATAAGGAGACTCAACTGAATCCGCTTTGCGAACCGAATCCATAAAGTAAATAAATAGTTATGAGAAGATTTTTTTTAATGTGCCTGTTGCCAATCTTCTTGGCGACAGGTGTTTTTGCTCAACCACAAGCGGATGAGTATCCTTATGATTTGACGTATTTCTTGCCGGAAGGTTCTCAGGTTTATGACCCTCAGGTTCCTACCCCGGAAAAAATCTTGGGATTCCAGCTTGGAGAACAACATGCCGGATGGGATCAAGTAGTGGAATATATGAGAACATTGGCGCGATGCAGCGACCGTGTCACGATTAGGGAGACGGGGCGTACCTATCAGCACCGTCCTTTTATAGAGGTCGTGTTTACTTCGGCCGAGAACCAAAAGAATATAGATCGACTGAAGGAGGAGCACTTAAAGTTGAGCGACGTGGCGAAATCGAGAAGCATAGTGATAGACGACATGCCTGTGATCGTAAGCTTGATTTATAGCATTCATGGAAATGAGGCATCGGGTGTGAACGCTTCGTTGGCTGTTGCCTATCATTTGGCGGCGGCACAAGGGCCTGAGATCGAGGAATTACTAGACCAAGAGATTGTCGTGATGACTCCCGGAGCCAATCCGGATGGAATCAATCGGTTTGCGTCGTGGGTGAATTCCTCTAGAAGTTTCACGAATGTTAGCGATATAAAATCACGTGAGTTTACCGAGCCTTGGCCTTCCAGTCGTACGAACCATTATTGGATCGATTGTAATCGCGACTTACTTATGGCACAACATCCCGAGGGGATCAATGGCTTAAATGGATATTTTGAATGGTTGCCCAATGTGGTCGTGGATCAACATGAGCAAGGGGCGTTACGTCCTTATTATTTCAGTCCGGGACATCCTAAGCGTACCCATCCGTTTACTCCCCAGCTTAATCAAGACTTGACAGCCGAGATTTCTTCTTATACGGCAAAGGCACTCGATCGGATTGGGACGACTTATTATTCGAAGGAGGGTTATGATGACTTCTATTACGGAAAAGGGGCTGCTTATGGAGATGCGCATGGATCCGTTTGCCTGCTATATGAGCAAGGTTCCACGCGCGGACATTTGCGTAATACCCCGAGCGGGGAATGGACCTTTGGCTGGACGATCCGGAATCAGGCATTAGCCTCTTGCGCTACGCTGGAAGCGGCCAAGGCGATGCGTACCCGTTTGCTGGCTTATCAGAAGGAATATTATGAACGTACGGCTTCTGAGGCGCGGAAGGAGGCGGTACAGGGCTATGTGTTCGATACACGCGGATCTAAGTCTGTCGCTTTTCATTTCTTGGAGAATATGGCCCGTCATCATATCGAGGTCTATCAGTTGGCGAAGGACTATCAAGCCGCAGGTAACAAGGAGTTCCAAAAAGGTTCAGCCTATGTCATTCCGGTGGCGCAAAAATACAGTACGATGGTTAAGGTGCTTATGGAGGATTGTTTAGAATATACGGATAGTACTTTCTATGATATCTCTACATGGACGTTCCCGCATGCGTTTAACTTGGAGTGTGCTCCGGTGAAGAGTGTCGCCGGATTGATGGGTGATCGGATTGAGCGAAATGATTTTCCGCAAGGACGGCTCATCGGCGGGGAAAGCCGGGTGGGGTATGTGTTTGAGAACCGGGAGTTTTATGCGCCTAAGGTTGTCTATGAGTTGCAGCGTAAGGGGATTCGGGTCAGTGCGACCAACCGTCCGTTCCAATTTAAGAACGAAGAGGGAGAATGGACGATGGGCTATGGTACCTACCAGGTATTGACGCATAATCAGCCGCTTCCTTCGGATGTGCTCTATGCGACATTGGATGAGTTGGCGAAAAATACGGGAGTGGATATCTATTCGGCCAACACGGGATTGATGGCTGATGTGGATTTTGGCAGCCCGGCTTTTAAACCATTGGAGCAGCCGAAAGTGGCTATGTTGGTAGGACGTGGCGTAAGTATCCCGGAATCGGGTGAGATTTGGTTCTTGTTGGATAAGCGTTTTCAGATGCGTCCGGTATTGATAGAGAACCCGTCTTTGACAGGCAAGGACTTGAAGGCTTACAATGTTATCATTTTGGCTAATGGTGTTCCAAATCTAACTAAGGGTACCGAGACTGCCTTGAAGGAGTGGGTTGCTGCCGGAGGAGTGTTGATCGCTACCGGAAAGGCTAGCGCATGGGCTAGCAAACAAGGGCTTATCTCTTTAAAGACAAAGGAAACATTGCTTGAAAAGGCGGACAGCTTATCGGTTTATCGTTCTTTTGCGGATAAGGCGGAAGCAAAAGCCGGAAAGTTGATCAAAGGGGTAATTCTGAATTGTCATTTGGATAAGACGCATCCGCTAGCTTGGGGACTTGATCAAGATGAGATCGCTGTTATAAAAACGAATGATATCATTTTCCAGAAAGATAGGGATCCATATGTTTCGCCTTTATATTATACCAAAAAGCCCTTGTTGTCGGGATTCTTGTCGGCGGATAATGCGAACCTATTGAGAGAGGAGCCTGCTATAATGGTGAAACCTTATAGAAGCGGTAAGGTGATTGTTTTTGCTGATGATATGAATTTCCGTTCTTACTTCTTTGGAACTAGTAAGTTGTTCATGAATGCGTTGTTTTATAACAAATGTATGTAGTTGTCGGATGAGTACGCAACGAAATATATTGTGTCTCATGGCTCTTGTTTTATCAGGAGCCATGGAATTTGCCAATGCTTGCACGTCGGCTATCATTTCTGGCAAGGTAACACCTGACGGACGTCCGATTATGTGGAAAAATCGCGATGCGGAAAACTTGAAGAATTGTGTGCGGTCCCATTTATCTCGCTCGTTCCATAATCCTTTGATGGGTATCGACTTGAAAGATGGAAAACATAATAAGCCAGAGACTTTCGGTTGGTTTGCGGAGCAGGATTTTATCGCTCGTAGAAGTACCTCTTGCACTGTGGCTATTCAAGGTGTACGGCCGGACGAGGATGCTTCGTTCACTACGATGTGGACGGTTATCGGTTACCCACCGGTTACTCCTGCGGTTCTGGTTTGGTTGAAAGGCGCCGATAAGAAGTTGCCCAAGGCGTTAACTGTCGATCAAAATAAACATGCTCCGTTATGTGACGCGTCGAACATGCTTCGGGATAAGATTTACAGTTATCATCGGGGGACGAATACGGAAAGTTATTTCCATTGGGAATTACTTTTCAATCTAAGCGGCAATGGGTATATGCAGCAAACCGAGCGATTGGAGGAGGAGTTATTCGAACGTTTTTATTCCTCCATCGAAACGTGGCGGTCAAGGTCGGTAATTCCCGAGGAATTGGTTTTCAATTTGTATGATGATTGTGATGCATTCCTTGATGAGAAGACACTGAGGTGAGTATCCAAAATATTCCTTTTCGCTATTCGCTTTGTAAGGCATTTACGGGATTGCGGGATGCCGCCTTATAACTATGCCTGCTTACGGTCAGTAGCGTAACCATCAATACGATACCGCCGGACAGCAGGCATGTTCCTATGGATATGTCCACCCGATATACGAAATTCTCCAGCCAACAACTCAGCGAATACCACGTGATAGGAACGGCAATTGCGAAAGCGATCCCTACCCAGCCGATAAACCGACGATTTAATAGATACAAGATCTCCCCGGCCGTAGCCCCGTTTACCTTACGGATACCGATTTCTTTCGTACGCTGCTGGATGGCATAGAGAGCCATGCCGAATAATCCGAAGGCGGTTAGCAGGAGGCTGATGATCGAGTACATGATGAGCAAATGTGCCAGTTCGATCGTTTTTCGGTTAGATAACATAAATTCCTCGTATATATCTTGGTATTCGAAAGGTACGTTGGGATTGATCTTTTCCCATGTTTGTTGCAGTAACGTTAGAGCCTCGGCTCTATGCTCCTTTTTCAGTCGGACTTGGACGAGGTTATAGGGGGGAGTATGCGTTAGGTAGGTCAAGCTAGGGTAAACCTCTTGTCGTAAGGTTCCTGTATATAGATTCTCCACGATCCCTGCTATAATCGCTATCGGTTCTCCCTCCTTTTCCATCTTCCCGAATTCAGTGTCGTAAAGGCGGACAGGCTTACCCACGGGATTCTCGCCTTTGGGCACGAGCAAACGTGCGTATTGTTCGTTAATATAGACGGGTGTGCTGTATTGTTTTAGAGCCTCTCGCTCTGAGAGCCCTTGAAGAATGTTTATCTTCATAACCTTTAGGAAAGTACTATCACCTTCGTATTGGCCTAGCGTATAATTTAGTTCGTTTCCGTTTTCGTCTTTCAAGACCATTGTCCGCAAGTTGAACTGTATGATCCCGCTTCTCGAAAGGCACATCTCTTCTATGGAAGGATAACGCCGGATCTCTTCAGAGAAGGTCTGTATATGGTTCCCACTCCAGTCGGCTATTTCGATGAGGTCCCGGTAACGTTCACCGTTTGTCTGAGTGAGCGTTAGTTGCTGCCGTACGGTTAGCGTGGCGAATACCAGAGCTATTGAGATGGCGAATTGTAAGATGGAGAGCCCGCTTATGATTGTCCGCTTCCGGGTACCGGTGGTGAATGATTTATACTCGGAATGGGAAAGGGAGTTGATCTTATGGCTCATATATAATGAGGGGATAATGGATAGAGCTAGGATGAGTGCCACGATCACAGGTAAGACCTGTCCACTAAAGAAAAATCCCAAGGAGATACGTCCGGAAACGATCTGGTTGAAAGCCGGCAGGAAATCTAGTGTAAGTAACAAGGATAAAAAGAAAGCGATCAGCACGGTAAGGAAAGTATCCAAGAATAGCTGGCGATGGATTTGCCCAGCCGATGCTCCCATCACTTTCTGGGTATAGATCATCTTTACCTGTTGCAAAATGCGGGAGAAACTTAGGTTGGCATAATTGAAACAGGCGATCACGAGGATTAGGATGGCCGAGAACAAACCAACGTACAGTAAGTCTTTCTGGTTTCGGTGGATATAGGGGATGTATTCTTGTGTATAGGTTTGCTCTTGGAAATAACTCTCTTGGAGGGTATAGAAATAATACTGTCCGGTTCCGTTGAAAGTAGGTACCTTATCATCCTTTAGTTTTTGAGTGAACGTATCGATGTTGAAGAGATCGTTTACCAGTAATAAGGTAGGGCCGCCATTGAATTGGGAGGTAGTGCCTGCCAATGCGTTGAACTTCAAGAATGATTGAGGGTACTCTTTGATAACGGCGGCGACCTCGTAGGTAATCGTCTCGTTCTCATAAGCGTACTTTGCCGAGAAGGTTTTACCGATAGGATCCTCGTTCCCGAAGAATATCTTCGCTTGGTATTCGGTCAACGCAATTGCGTTTGGTTGGGTTAATGCCTTGTTTATATCTCCTGCTACTACCTTGTAAGGGAAAAAGCGAGGAAAGGAGGGATCTGCTCTGACGATCGAGATTGGGTTGAAGCGCTTTTCTCCTATCGTGATAGAGGCGGCATTCTCTATGTTCAGTCGTAAATAATCCTCAACTTCCGGGTATTGGTCTTTTAGCTGCACAGGGATCGGCCCTTTAATAAAAGATACTTTCTCTCCGGAGGTCAAGGGAGAGTCTTGTGCCATATAGATGATATGCGACTTATTGGGATTATGGGCTTCTATCCTAGATTCATAAATGACGTATGAGATCAGTAGGTTGGTACAAGTGATGCCTGCCGCCAGACTCAA
Organism: Parabacteroides sp. merdae-related_45_40; assembly: GCF_001915675.1. NCBI lineage: Bacteria > Pseudomonadati > Bacteroidota > Bacteroidia > Bacteroidales > Tannerellaceae > Parabacteroides > Parabacteroides sp. merdae-related_45_40. The sequence continues at coordinate 7,749 of NZ_MNQY01000113.1, forward strand.
TAAGGAAATGACGGCGAACGTCTTGTTTCGCCACCAGCTACGGAATATAAGTTTTAGAGATATGGATTCCATGGTTTTATCTGTTTGTTGGTTCAAAGCTATCCGGTTGTGTGGAATATGGCAAATAAAATCGGAGGAAACGATCGTAAAGAACTGGATTTGTCTAAATATTGGACACTGAGACCCGGGAAAAGATCGTATCTTTGCGTACGAAAAAAAGAGGAGGCTTAATGCGTGATGCGAAGATTATAGTCGTAGATGACAATGAGGCGATATTGAGAAGTCTGCGGACGGTCTTGTCCCATGAGTTTAAGACGATCGTTACCGTATCATCTCCCGTATTATTGCCTGCCCTTTTGCGGAATGGAGATGTGGATTTGGTTTTACTGGATATGAACTTCGGCACTGGAAAGCAAGGCGGAGGGGAAGGACTTTTCTGGTTGGATCGTATCTTGGAGCTTAAGAATCCTCCGGCCGTTATCTTGATAACCGCTTTTGGGGATATCGAGTTGGCTGTATCTTCCCTTAAAAAGGGAGCCACGGACTTTATCGTGAAACCTTGGGATAACGAGAATTTGATTCAAGCACTTACCCACATCTTGGAACGTCGTGCGGAATCAGATGAGAGCGAGATTTCCTCTGTGGCAGAATCTCTAGTCTCCCATCCTTGTACGTTGGAGGATATGGAGCGGCAGTTTATCGCCGAGGTATTGAAAGAAAAGAAAGGGAACCTGACGCTTGTGGCTCAACAATTGGATATTAGCCGCCAGACCCTTTATAATAAGATGCGGAAATACGGGTTGTAGATTATAAGGAGAGTAACCATGGTCAACCGGAATTTATACCTGAAGATTATAGGGAGCGTTTCCTTAATCGTACTTTTTGCGTTACTTGGATCTGTATTGTTGATAACCGGTATTTCTTATTTTTTATCCTTTGTATGTCTGTGTGTTATCCTGTTGATAACTCTGTTGCTAATCCAGTGGATAAACGGTACAAATCGTAAGATCGCTATTTTCTTCGAGTCGGTTCGTAATGGGAATACAACTTTGCGATACCCGGATAAAACGAATGATCCCTTTGTAAAGGACTTATATGCGGAAATGAATCGGATTATCCTCCTATTCAGTCAAAACCAGAATGAGATGGAAGAGAAGCGCTTGTATTACGAGAGCATCTTGCGGGTACTGACGCATGAGATTCGTAATTCGATTACGCCAATCCGTTCCTTATCTGCTGATCTGTTGAAATATTCCGATACATATACTCCGGAGCAATTACGGGAAGGTTTGGAGGTTATTCATGGGCAAGCGAAAAATCTATCCGCTTTCTTGGATTCCTACCATCGTCTGACGCATCTTCCGGAGCCGGAAAGAACTGAGGTGCCTATAACCTCTTTATTTCGGAAGATGGAACGGTTGTTGTGTGCCGAGGCGGGTAGCGACCGTATTCGTTTCTCCTCAGCGGAAGCTTTAACGGTACATGCGGACCAAAACTTGATTGTGCTGGCTCTGATTAACTTGATCCGTAACGCATTACAGGCGATAGAGGGGCAAGCGGATGCCATCGTCTCTGTAGAAGCCTTGGAGACAGATGGTAGGGTATATATAACTATAATAGATAATGGTCCCGGAATTTCTCCGAAACTGTTATCTGCTATTTTTACGCCTTTTTTCTCTACGAAGTCCGGTGGTAGCGGCATCGGTCTTAGTATCTCCCACCGCATAATGCGATTGCATGGCGGCGATTTAACCGTTGATTCCTTGCCTGGTGTCCGTACCGAGTTTCGTATGACGTTCTAGAATATGACTTTCTTGATTTTTTCAACAATCAAGTTGAAAGGCTCGGCTTTTACATGGCTGCATATTCTCACAACGTCTCGTTTTGTGTAACCTCCTATTAATTGGCAAATAACGAAGCTTTTCTTTGTTAAGTTTTTTGTTAGCATAGAGTCTTCTAAAGGAAATGTATATTGTGGATTATAGTTTTTGGAAGATATCATAGCTAGGTAAAAGAAATCTTCAGCTGCTTGCAAATCATCGTTTGAGATGACGATAGCCATGTGAGGTTTGGTTATTCCATTAGGAAATAGATAATTGACTTCTACAACATCTCGTTGATGTATTTTCATTCGATGAGATATTTGGATATATATGCTGCCATGGATTGTCTGGAATGGGCTAGAAATAAATCTTTCTCATTCATAGGACTGAAAGGTTGGCTATCGCTTTTCCTTTGGTTGGAAATGTTGTGTTTAGCCATCTTGGGCGACGAAACATTTCTAGTTGGTCTGGTTTTTGTCGTTCTCATATCTTTTGTTTTTATGTTATTGGCAAATATACGTATTTATTTCAAAAGATCTCCTGTTTAAATGGAAAAAGAGATTATGGCTAAAGCTTATGGTATAACTATCGCTTTGGCCATAATCTCTTATAAGATTGTCTGATCAATACCCCAACTCAAACGGTTGTTCTACGGCAGGTACGCCTTCGGACATCCATTTAGGCATTTTATCGTTCTTTAGGTAATGGTTGAAGAATTGGAACATGCGGCGTTGGAAATCGATGCGGTTTGCCATATGCATCGGCCAATGCGGTTCGCCTGTATAATTCAGTAACCAGCAAGGTTTACCTAACCGTTTCATGGCAACGAAATACTCGATACCTTGGTACCAAGGCACATGACCATCGGCATCGTTGTGCATGATCAATATTGGGGTCTGCACCTTATCCATCGTGAACAACGGCGAGTTTTCCAGATAACGAAGTGGAGAACTCCATGGCGTAGCTCCTAAACGGCTTTGTGTATGCTCGTATTGGAAAGAGCGGGCCATGCCGGAACCCCAACGGATACCGCCATAAGCGCTAAACATATTTACGACAGGCGCCCCAGACTCGATAGCGGAGAATAAATTCGTGCGAGTCGCTAAATAAGCTACTTGGTAACCTCCCCAGCTATGTCCTTGCGCACCGATCCCTTTTTCGTTGATATATCCTTTGGCGATCATCATGGTGATACCCGGCATCAAGCAGTTATAGCAGCTTTCTCCCGGATAACCATCTACATAGCGAATGTCCGGGTTGAAGATGACATATTCGTTGCTATTGTATAAGTGATAATCGATCGTAGAACGATGCGGTTCCGGCATACGGTAATTATATAAAGTCTCCGAATTCCGCTCGTAGAAGTTTACCATCATCGGGTACTTCTTGTTCGGATCAAAATTCGCCGGCTTATAAACGACACCTTCCAGTGGACGGCCGTCCAAGGAAATCCATGATACCAACTCGGCGGTACCCCAGATAAAACCTTCCTGCTGTTTGTCTCCATGCGTCAATTGCACGGATTTCTTGAACGCCAAGGTCGAATAGTGGATATCCGGGTATTGCTGGAAGGTTTCCATCGTATAGATCACGTCATCCGTATTCTTCGCCTTGTTGATAGATCGCAGCATATAATTGCCCGCCAGCATAGTCTTCGGGGCGGCAGGAGCGGAGAGGCGTGCGTTGTAGAATCCATATCCTTTTGTGGCCTCGTTGAATCCTTTTAATAATTGCGGTTTGCCGAGGTCGATAAAGCGAGCCTCTTTATCCAGTTGTTCCAAGCGGTAGGAAAGTTTCTCCTTCCTTCCGTTCACGGTCAGGTTGATCGGTGGGGTGGCCGCGGTCGGATCGAATTTCCAGATGTCGTAACGATCATAGATCAAGAGATTTTGATCGTTTGCGGTCCAGCCGGCGGCTCCATGCGCATAAGGATAATCGGGAACGTCGTTCTCCTCGTCCCAAGCCGGAAAGCTTTCCGGAGTGGTTAGGCGATATTGCTTACCTTCCGCCAAGGCGATCGTGTACCAGCAGCTATCCGTCTCGCCATACCAATATGCATATTTACCTTGTGGGGAGAGGCGGAAACGGCCATAATCCGCTTGGGCGATTTGCTTGCGCTCCCCGTTATCCAACGATACGGTATAATAGTCGCTGCGTGTGCGGGCCTCCCACATGGAAGACAAAGAATAGGGACGGGAAGTGGAAAGGAGCGCCAAGGGTGCGTCACCCTCATTACCCAATTGGATATTCGGTAATTCCTCATTCGCCAATTGGAAGATAGAGCCGTTGCCCAGATTATAAACCGCTTGATAGCTTTTCTTTAAGTCTTTTTCCTTGTTATAATTCTGTACGGTATATTGTACGGGCTCATCCCAACTCCAAACCTGTACGTTCGGACGATTCTCGGCTAGTTGGGTCGTGTCTTTTTGCCTCGGCTCCGGTGAGGTACCGAAGAACAGACGGGAAGCGGATTTCGAGAATTGAAGCATCCCGTTCTCATTGATTACCCATTCAGCAGGGAAAGCCTTGTTTCCACGGGTGGCGATTTCTTTCGCAGGAGCGTTATGTTCGGATAGCCATAAGCTTAACGCTTTGTAAGAAGAATCTTTGTCGGCGCAATATAAGAAAGCCAGCCGTTCCCCTTTCTCGTCGAACGTGGTTTGTTTGAATACGCCTTTTCCCTCTTTGATGAGCACCGGACTTCCTTTCTCCGGATTCAAGGTGAATATACCTGCTTCTCCTTCTGCCACGCTCGTGTAATATAGCATACCGCTTTTCTTGGCGAATTGGAAATCCGTTACGGTCGGGAACTGGAAGGTCTTGCTTCCATCCAGCGAACGGACGTACAAAGTGGAGTCCTTCCGGCCTCTTTGATAAGCGATCCAATCCGCCTCGTCCGCTAATTTGAAGGTTTTGAGGGAGTCTATCGTCTCCTTTTTACCGGCGACGGAATAGATTACCAAGGTGTTCATCGGCATCTTGTCCTCTTTCGTCTTCAATACTTTCAGGGAATCTACCGTGGACTTTCCGGGTGTTTGCGTGACAACCAGATAACCCGAGGAAGCGGAGAACGCGAACTTATCGGCCGGAGAAAAAGTGGCGGTCTCTTGCCCTTGGGCCTCATACAAATAAACGGTAGCGTCACCTTCCCAAGGTTCCATCTTGCAGGCTACCCATCTTCCATTGTCCGAGATCTCCCGGTCCGTGATTCGTTGCCAAGTGATCAGGTCATCAACTGTTAGGCTTTTAGAGGCGTTTTGCGCGAAGGCTGGGGAAAGACTTCCCAGACATGCTACAAAAGCCAAGTACTTTAAGTGTCTCATCATGGTTATGTATTGATTTTAAAACAAAGATAATGGCTTTATCAGAATCTTTATTGCTTTTGACTGGATTTTGCTTCTGGAAAAACACGTACGTGTTTCCGAGAAAACATGTACGTGTTTTTTGTAAAAGTCGTACGTGTTTTCTGGACAAGGTAATGTCGTTTTTAATGTGTTGATTATCAGTGTCCTCCCAAGCCGTAAGTTATCCACTAGGTATAGCCGTTAGTTATTCACTCGACAAGCCGTTAGTTATTCACTTGGGAGACCCAAAACAGGGCAGTTTATATTGAATATGTTATTTATTGTAGGAAGATTTTTAGTAAGCCTTTATTCAATGTACGCACGTACATTATATTATATACATGAAAATGAACGGTGAAAACGATCGTTTAGACTAGTCGTTTCTCACATTCTATTCCATCGCACATAAAATATACATCACCTATATAGTAGTATAACCTCTATGCGTATTGCATATATTATAATGTACGAGCGTACATTATATATTATCTATGTCGTTGACTGATTATCAATTCTTCTTTCTAAATCCAAATAAGCATGCTTATCGGATAAGGTGAATTTGAATATTTCCAGCAGATACACCGAGCATTATCCGCCAACAGTATTATATACGGATTATCAGCATATTACATTTACAACTAGATGTAACGCTGTTTACTTCCATATGTAAATGACTTTACTTCTAGAGGTAAACACTTTCGTTTCTACTATATGTAAATACTTTCGCTCTTGCATGGAAGCGCCTCGTTTACGCTTTTATTGGTCAAAATAACGACTATCCTATGTACTTGAACTCTTTTTTCATAAATTTGTCGCTTTATAATAAACTGAGTAAAAAATGAATACACACGAACTTTGCTGCGTAGGACACATCACCTTGGATAAGGTAGTGACACCTAAGAATACCGTCCATATGCCGGGAGGAACCTCCTTTTATTTCTCGCATGCGATAAAACATTTCGATGATATTGACTATACTCTAGTGACAGCCTTGGCTGAATCTGAGATGAAAACGGTGGAGGAACTACGAGCCGAAGGTATCGACGTTGCCGTGATGCCAAGTAAGCACACCGTTTATTTCGAGAATATTTATGGAGAGAACCAAGATAACCGTACGCAACGTGTATTGGCGAAAGCAGATCCTTTCACCGTAGAGTATCTGGAGAACATCGACTCCAAGATCTTCCACCTTGGTAGTTTGCTTGCCGATGATTTCTCTTTGGAAGTGGTAAAGTATTTAGCGGGGAAAGGCTTAGTATCGATTGACTCGCAAGGGTATCTACGGGAAGTAAGAGACAAGGATGTATTTGCCGTGGATTGGCCAGAGAAAAAAGAAGTACTTAAATACGTGCACTTCCTCAAGGCTAACGAACATGAGATGGAGGTGTTAACCGGATATACCGATGCCGTGAACGCAGGAAAAGTTATCTACGATTGGGGCGTGAAAGAGGTATTGCTGACTTTCGGAAGCATGGGATCTATCATTTACGACGGTTCCACTTTCCATAAAATCCCCGCTTACATACCGAAAGAAGTAGTAAACGCTACCGGAGCGGGTGATACTTATATGACAGGATATCTCTATAAACGTGCCAAAGGCGCAAGCATAGAAGAAGCCGGACGTTTCGCGGCAGCTATGACAACATTGAAAATCGAAGGAATAGGCCCATTCAACGGCACTAAGGAAGATGTGTTGCGATGCTTAGAGACAGCGGAACAACGAATGCCTGAGTAGTTGAAAATTGAGAATTGAAAATTATTCGCTCTCTCCTAATTTTCAATTCTCAATTCTCTATCTTTAATTATTCTTGAATGCTTTGCAGAATGTAGTCATTAGCAAGATACAAAGCCCTAACAAGCCGACCACGATATAAGCGTATTTCATATTGAAAGCCTGCGAGATCGCTCCGATCAACAAAGGTGCGATCAACGAGCCGATAAAGCTGATACTGGAAAGGATCGTCAAGGCAATTCCCACCGGAGTTCTCGATTTAGCGCCCACTAAGCTATAAATAGTAGGCACCATACACGAGATGCCCAAGCCTACCAACATAAAGCCTAAGGAATTCACGATCACCTTAACCGTCATCGATTCGAACATTCCACCCAACATGGCTGAGATAAAGAAACCTGCAAAAATAAAGAAACCCGCTAATTGCAACACCTTCTGCTTTCCTAAAACACTATAGGCGGAGTTCGTAAGAAAACGGCCTACCGTCATCATCACCATGAACACTAAGAAACCGATCTGCAAGGATTTAGGAACTTGTAGTACCGATTCGAAGTAAAGTCCACTCCAATCAAACATCGCACTTTCCACCACCAAGGCAAACAGTCCGACGATACCTAACTGGATCAACAGTATTTCCGGCTTACGGATAAAGCTCAACAATGCCGGAGCTTCTTTCTTCTCCGCTTCCTTCTCTTCCTCCGGTGACTCAACCGCCACGTCTTCCTGCAAATACTTCCGGCTTACCAAAACAGTCACTCCAATCAATAATGCAATCAACGTAAAATGCCAGAACGGAGTGACGCCGGATACGATCATGATAAACCCGATCAAAGCTCCTAAACAGGCCGCCAGACTCCAACCTCCATGAAATGAGGCCATAATCGTACGCCCATAAAGCCGCTCGATACCAATTCCTTGCGTATTCAAGGATATATCACAAAGATTCCAGAACACCCCAAAACAGAACAAATAAACACCCAGCAGATAAATATTATGTGCCGTACCGATCGCAAATAAGGCCAAGGCATACCCCAACACACTGACCTGCGCCATAATACGACTTCCCAACTTCGACACCAAATAACCCGCTAACGGTATCGCCACAAACTTACCTACCGGGATCAGGAACAAGACCAAACCCCAATAGAAAGCGTAATTCACCTCAAAGAAATCCTTCACGTCCGGAATACGGCTAGCCCAACTAGAGAAACAAAGACCTTGCGCTAAAAAGAAAGAAAGCATCGCATAACGAACCCGTTCCTTGGGAAAAGCGCTACCCAATGGAGTATTCATTTTTTCATTCATTATCATTTACTTTTATTGTTATCATCTATTCGAGAAAGAGGCACGAACCCCATTCCTCCGCAAAGCTATCAAATATATCCTAATCCCCTAAGTCCTAAAAGTAGAATTTATTAGGTAGATTCCCTAATGAAAAGTATATTTGCGAAATATGCACAAGAATGTTGACTAAATCGAGGATGATATGAGAAGCTGGATTATCTTTTTAGGATTATTATTTACCACATTCACACAGGCACAAGTTATTACGGGAAGGGTTACGGACTTAAATAACCATCCTATCGAACTAGCGGTCGTGATTATACAAACGAACGATTCAGTATATGTAAACTCCACCTATACGGACTCTTTGGGCTCTTTTAGTATCAAAGCAGAGATATCCCCTTTCCTCTTAACCGTCCAGCATCTGCTGTATGAAACGTACCAAAGCACTTATGACTCACTTACGATAGGCAATATACAACTGAACGAGAAAAGCCAGACGCTTTCGGAAGTATCTGTTACCGGAGAGCGTCCTTTAGCCAAGGTTGTCGATGGGAAAATAACCTACAGCATGCCACACTTATTAAAAGACAAGATGGCCGTTAGCGCTTACGAGGCGATCCTAGAACTACCGGGAGTGCGGGAACAAAGCGGGAAAATACAACTTGCCGGAACAAATGGAGTCACGGTTATCATCAATGGCAAGACCACCAATATGGGTGAGAGTCAATTGGAGAATCTGCTTAAGAATATGCCCAAAGAACGTATTCAAGAAGCAGAGATCATGTATAGCGCTCCACCCCAATATCATGTACGCGGGGCAGTGATTAATCTGGTCCTTAATAACGGTACTTCCGAGACTCCCAAACTGCAAGGACAAGTCAATGCTCTATACAACCAAGGGCATTACACTAATTACCAAAGTGGCGCTACTCTCGTTTACAACACGCCTAAATATTCTACCGATCTCATGTACTCCTTCGGCTACCACAGGGAACGGACAGGTGAGGATATCTTATCACACCATTTATTCGATGGTAAGACCTACGAGATCGAGCAATTCGACAGAGGACATACCCGGCTCCCGGTCCATACCATACGCCTAGGCAATGATTGGTTCTTGAACGATAAGAACAAACTAAGCTTCGCCTATACCTCAGAGATCCAGCAATGGACTCATCCTTTCACCTCTTCTGTAGGAACCTATTCGGATTCCGAAAACAGAAAGAAATCCGACAAACCGATCCAGATGCATAATCTGGCGCTCGACTATGCCTCCGGGTTCGGCCTTAATGTAGGGATTGATTTTACCGCTTACATCAATCATACGACACAATATTACCAAGAGAAGAAAGCCGGGAAAGAAGATGCCTTCAACGCTAAATCACAACAAGACATCCGTAGGCTCTCCGTCTACGCGGACCAGAACCATAAATTAGGAAAAGGCTGGATACTCAACTATGGGACAAAATTCAGCTTCGCCTCAGACAAAAGTTCTCAGGTATATCATTCACTGTGCGAACACGATTGGTCCATCTCTAATAGTTACAGTAAACTGGATGAATATGTATATGATTTATATACCGGCTTTTCCAAAAGCTTCTCTGATAACCTATCCGTAAACGCCTCTTTGACCGGAGAGTATTACAAACATAAGGAGATTGATTATTGGAGCTTATTCCCAATGATGGAAATCACGTACCGAGCCCACCCCAGCCACATCCTGCAATTATCCGTTTCTTCAGACAAGACCTATCCCAGCTATTGGGAGATGCAGAATACGGTGTCTTATCTGAATGGATATACCGAGATACAAGGTAACCCGGATTTAAGGCCGTCCAGACTCTACTCTGCCCAATTGAACTACATCCTAAAAAACAAATACATTTTCACGCTATACGCAAATTATATAGACAATAATTTCAACCAGCTCCCCTATCAATCCTCCGAGAGACTAGTTCTTATCTATAAGACACTGAATTTCGACTATTCCAGTAAGCTAGGCCTAAATGTAATGATACCATTCAAAGCCGGCTCCGTGCTTGATTCCAGATTAACGTTAAACGGTTATTATGACAAGATGAAATGTGATAATTACCATGATATAAGCTTCAATAAAGATAATCTGGCATTCTATGCCGAATTAAATAATACGTTCAACATCTCATCGAAGCCTACTATCAAAGCGGAAGTATCCGGTTCTTATATTACCCGCAACATTCAAGGCCCAATGACGATCAGCAGTATGTATAACGTAGACGCCGGCTTGAAATGGATCTCCCCCAACGGCAAAGCGGAGATCTCTTTAAAAGTGGATGACATGTTTAATTCATGGGTCCCAAAAGATCTTAATCTCCAATACAAAACACAAGACTTACATATGCGTATGATCCCGGATTCCAGACGAGTCTCCTTATCCTTTATCTATAAATTCGGAGATTTTAAAGCAAAAGAGCATAAAGAGGTGGATAGTTCCCGATTCGGGAAATAAAAGTCGATGGTCTATACTACGCTTTCAACCTATATTCAGACGGGGTGACATTAAACTTCCGCTTAAAGGCCGTACAAAAATGCGCTTGATGCTCATAGCCGACCAAGCCGGCAACTTCCCCTATTGATTTATTGGTATCCAAAAGATAGTGAATCGCTATATTCATACGATAATCAAAGAGATAGTTAAACACGGTCGTCCGGAACGCTTCTTTAAACCCCGCTTTCAAAGTACATTCATTAGTTCCGACACGTAAAGCCAAATCATGTAATGAAGGCGGGTTCAAATATTCGGAACATATAATATCCCGGGCCTGATAAATTTTATCCCGATCGGAAAAGCCTACTATCTTTGCGTTAACCGGTTCTTTACCTTCCGTCTCCCGCATAAATAAAGACAAGCACTCGGTTACTTTTGCTTCGAGATACATTGGCGAGGCATTTCCCATCATCTGAGAGACCTCAAGATCATTCAACGCCACAGATAAAGCGATTGGAATCGAGAGATTCTTGGGAGCGATAAAGAAAGTCTCCCCCCTGCCGAATCGCAAATAAGCACTCCCGAAGTACTCCGTATAACGTTCCGACAAATGTCGGAAGAAATCCGGCGACACCAGAATACTTGTCATACCCAAAGTATCTCCTTTACGGAACAGATTCCGCTCTTCCTTGATACCAGAACTTACGATCATATTCGTATGCCCTTCCCGCCAAATCCGCTTATCCCGTGTCTCCGACAAAAAGCATTCGACGATCCCCTGACGAACAACAGAAAGTCCCATAAACGAGTTACCGACATTTAGGGAACGCATGCAACAATCCTCCTTGCAATAGATCTGGTATCTTGTCACATTAAAATCCCTGCATCTGAAATCACTGATACGATAGGTCAATAATTTGTTCTCCGCCTCCCAACAGTTCTCTTCTAGCCCTCCTGAACGATTGGTAGAAAAATAACTTATATCCGGCATTTCTAAAGCGATCGTATCTCTTCCACGAGATGAGAGTTCTATGTGTACCATTTTTCCGTTTGATTAAAATACACTTCCTTCTTGCGTAAATAAACCAAAAGCAAAGATCCCATCTTTGTACCAGATAATCAATCCCTATAAATAGGTATATTATGAATAAAATAAAACCAGAGATAAAGGATGACATCGCGGAGACCTTGTTTATTCCCTTACTATCACGCGCTCACGAAAGTCACCGGAAAGACGCGATATTAAAAGACCCGATGGCATGTGAGCTTGTTGAGAAAATAGATTATGATTTCGCCAAGTTTGGTAAAATCACGATGAGTACTACCGGAACCACTATCCGCCTACGCCATTTCGATCGTTTGGTCCAGCGATTCATCGACCGTAAGGTAACTGAAGATCCGGTAGTGGTATCGATCGGTTGCGGATTAGACAGCCGTTTCCAACGTGTCTCCAACCATAACCAAGCGACCTTCTACGAACTAGACTTACCTGAAGTAATCAATTTGCGTGAAAAGCTATTCCCTGCCTCCGCTAAAGATCTCACGATCAAAGGCTCTATGCTCGAGACGGACTGGATGGATATGTTGAGACAAAAACATCCTCACGGCCGCTTCCTTTTCCTCGCGGAAGGTGTAATGATGTATTTCAATGAGGAACAGGTAAAATCTGTTATCCAAAACCTCGCCCAACGCTTTCCCGGATGCGAGATATATTTTGATTTCGTCAGTAAATGGGCCGCCCGCAACTCCGACAAGCATGAATCGGTAAAACGGACAAAAGCCCGTTTCCATTTCGGACTAAACGATCCGCACACAATCGAGCAATGGTTCCCCAAGCTCAAACTGATCGAACGATTCTATTTCATCAGCGAAGAGAAAAAACGCTGGGGACTACCCGGCTTGATCATGTGGTTAATCCCGGCGCTACACAAGTCTTTTGGAATCGTAGGTTATAAAGTTGGAGAAATAAGTAAATAGGTTATCTACCAAATAAAAAAGCTAGTTCTGTATTCGATCATGAGTTTTGGTATTAAATAGAAGACCTCCACGTAGTTTATCAGAAGGACTTTCCGACAATTGTACCCCCTTTTTGTTTTTCGGGGAAGGGGGTACGATTTGGATACTCAACCGTATCTTTTCGTGCGCCTTTTTGGGCTTTCAAGCAAGACTAAAACATAAAAAAGTCCCACAATACGTTAATATTGCAGGACTTATCTCTTTTAGCTTTGTTCTTATGTGATCCGCCTGGGGCTCGAACCCAGGACCCCAACATTAAAAGTGTTGTGCTCTACCAGCTGAGCTAGCGAATCATCCTGTGCGTTGTAGGAGTATTTTTTTAATATGCAATAGGCATGGCTATTTTTTTGCGCTTAAATCTGAATTTATTTTCTCTCGCTTAGGTTGATGAGCAAGGTTTCCGGGATCTAACTCATTATCTTCGTGCAAGATAAAGCGTTTATAGTAGGATAAGCACAATGTTGTCAATGGGAGGGCTATTATTAAGCCTATAAAGCCTAGGATCGTTCCCCAGATGGATAATGAGAGTAAGATGATGGCGGGATTCAGTCCCATAGCCTTACCCATTATGCGAGGGGTAAGATATAAATCCTGTATACATTGTACGATACCCAAGACTAAAATAGCCATACCAAAGATCAACCAGAAGTTCTCGCCAGTCTCGGCCGAACGCAATAAGCTCAATAGAATCATCGGGATAATACCGATCGCCTGCATATAGGGAATTAAGTTCAGCACGCCGATAAACAGACCCAACGTGACCGCCAACGGGAAATTAATGATCTTAAAGCCGATCGCGAGGAGAACCCCTACAGAAAGAGCGATCAACGATTGTCCGCGGAAATAACGATTCATGCTGTATTCCACATCCTCAGCCAAACCTTGCAGGAACGGACGGTAACGCTCCGGTATCAAATCGATCCAACCATTCGCGATCTTCTCATAATCCAAAAGGATGAAAATAAAGTAAAGCAAGATCACGAACACGATCGTGATACTGAAAAGGATTGAGAAAGTGTTCGATAAGATAGACCATAACTGGGGCGCAATCTGCTTCACCGCTTTCAACAAATTCTCCTTACTCAATAACTCCATGATCTGGGCGAAGTTCACATTACTTTCCAGATATTCCATCCATGAATGCGGGATCAAAGGGACATGACCTTCACCGGGATCATGTGTGCGGATCAGTTCTAGCGTTTTATCCGCCTCAGCCGCAATGGAAGGAATGACCATGACTACCAGCAACGTTATCAATAGCCCTAAAGTCACCAATACCGCCATAATCGATAAGATGCGGCTCTTAAAACATAATTTATATTGGAAGAACTTTACGAACGGTTGCATCATATAAGCCAGTAACCAAGCGATCAGGAAAGGTAACAAAGCGTTTCGTAATAAGGCTATCAAATAAATAATTCCTGAGATGACCAGTATACCGAACACTATGCGTATTACACGGTCAAACGTAAAAGGCTTGTCAAACAGTGGATTCATATTATTTTCATATCTTTGCTTGCGACAAAGATAGAATAAAGTAGAATATATAAACATCATGATACGTAAAATATCCTTTTTCTTCCTCATTTCTTGCTTATACCTTTCAGTGGGGGCACAGACTCCACAACCTATCAAGCAATTCCTGCGCAAGCCTTATATGGAAGGAGCTTCATTTTCCTTGATCGTGAAAGAGGTTAACAGTGGCGAGACGGTATTCGCTTACGATACAATCCGGCAGCTGACCCCAGCCTCGGTCATGAAAACGGTTACGACCGCTACCGCATTGGAGATACTGGGCGAGGATTATCGCTTTCCCACAACATTAGAATACGACGGCTCCATCGAGAACGGCTTGTTAAAAGGCAATTTATATATCAAGGGAAGCGGAGATCCTAGCCTTGGCTCAGCGCATTTCGCCCCGGATCATAAGCGGTTTCTACAGGAATGGATCTCCGCCTTGAAGAAGGTGGGTATCCATAAAATACAAGGAGCCGTAATCGCTGATGAAAGTATATTCGACACGGAAGGCACTTCCCTTAAATGGGTTGGCGAAGATATGGGTAGTTATTATGGTGCCGGAAGCTATGGGATTTGCGTATTCGACAATCTTTATAAATTAGGGTTGCAAACCGGAGCTCCCGGAACCCGCCCGAAGTTGAAAGGAACCGAACCGGAATTATCCGGCATCCATTTCCATAATTACTTAACGACCCAGCAAGTATCTTCGGATAGTTCTTTTATCGTAGGGGCGCCATTCGCCACGGATCGTTATTTATATGGCATTGTCCCCGCTAACCGGGAATGGTATCCGCTCAAAGGGGATATTCCCGACCCGGCTCTTTTCCTAGCGGATTATCTCACTAGGCAATTGGAACATGAAGGGATCACGGTCGGCGAATCACCGTCTTGTTTCCGTATCTTGCGGGAAGCCGGTAGGTGGCAACCCGGGAAACGGACCGAGATTGTTACCACTTACTCCCCTACGCTTCGGGAAATCGTGGAAGTGACCAATCATGTCAGCCATAATTTATTCGCCGATGCCTTGATCAAGACGATCGGCCTACGATATACGCCCCGTAAGGGAGAGGTCATATCTTCTTTTAACCGGGGTATCCAGGTGCTTCGGGACTATTGGCAAGGGAAAGGACTCGACCTCTCGTGCGTCTGGATGTACGACGGTAGCGGTCTTGCGGTTACCAACAAGTTATCAACAGCTTTTGTGGCTGATTTATTGATTTATATGAAAACCTGTTCACAACAACACACAGCCTTCTACGAATCATTGCCCGTAGCGGGGGTAGAAGGCTCGGTGAGGAACTTCTTAAAAGGCTCATCCCTCCAAGGAAAAGCTCATCTTAAAAGCGGAAGCATGAGCCGGGTAAAAGGATATGCGGGATATATAAACAAAGGCGATAAGCAATACGCCATCGCCCTATTCGTAAACAACTATTCCTGCGACGGACGTCCTATGACCGTAGCGATAGAGAAATTATTGCTCCAGTTGTTCAACTAACCAGCGGTTATTTCGGCAGGATCGATCTACGCTCTATCATCTCTAGGAAATGCTGTTTATAATTGTCGGAGATCGGGATATACTCCTTTCCAAAGACAATCCGATTCCGCTCGATCACCTTGATCTTCTCCGGCTGGACGATAAAAGAGCGATGAACACGCACAAAGCGATCCGAAGGTAACATATCCTCCAAACTCTTCATGCTCATCAACGAAAGGACCGGACGGGGCTCATCCTCCACGAATATCTTCACGTAATCCTTTAATCCTTCAATATATAATATCTTGCGCAGCTCTATTTGCAACAGCTTATACTCACTCTTGACGAAAATACTCTCCATCCCGCCCTTCTCCGCGATTGGCGCGGATCCTTCCTTCTCTTCCGAAGACACCGGCTTACGGAGCAACTCATACCATCGCAACGCCTTATTCGCCGAGGCAAGGAAGTCCGGATAACTAATTGGCTTCAACAAATAATCCAGCGCGTTTACTCGGTAACTATCCACGGCATATTGATCGAAAGCCGTCGTAAAAATGACACGGGTATCGGCGTTCAAGATACGGGAGAACTCCAATCCGCTCAACTCCGACATCTGGATATCCAGAAAAAGCAGATCCACCGGCCGATCCCGTAAGTCGGAAAGAGCGTCCAAGGCACTATTATAAGTCCCTTGTAAATCCAGGAACGGAGTTTTCAAGACGTAGCTTTCCAGCAAGCTAACCGCTAAAGGTTCATCGTCAATAATCGCGCAAGTCAATCTCATATCTCAGTCTCGTTTATAGTAATTGATAGATAAGAAGAATAGTTATCCCCCTCCCGACCGCATTGGAACGAGAAATGCCCCGAATAGAGCAGCCCCAAGCGTTTCTCCAGATTCACCAGCCCGATACCGGAACCACTTTTATCTTGATCCGGGCTTTTCGGGAAATAGCTATTCACAATAGTACAAACTACCTCCGCCCCCTCCTGATGGATATCCAAATGGATGAAAGACGGCTTATTATTGCTCACCCCATGCTTAAACGCATTCTCGACCAAGGAGATAAACAACAGGGGGGCGATCAAGGTTCCCGGGGAGGAAGCGACGATATTCGTTTTCAGCTCCACATGTTTGGGCAGGCGTATACGCATCAGCTCCACATAATTACGAAGGAAGTCGAAATCCTTCTCCAATGGGACAAAAGGCTGGCTACTCTCATACAAGACATAGCGAAGCAAGCGGCTCAAATCGTGCACCGCCTCCTGCGCCTTCTCCGGGCTGAACGCTATCAAGCTATAGATATTATTCAACGTATTAAACAGGAAATGCGGGTTAAGCTGGCTCTTCAAGTTCTGCAATTCCGCCTCGGCACGCTCCTTCTCCAGTTCCCGCTGGATAGCCGCCACCCGGTACCATCCGTCCGCCATCTTGATCGCCACGCTAAGGCCGGCTACCAAGGAGTAGATAACGGCGTTGACGAGAAAGAACCCCACCGTCTCGTTCAACGGGCGGGGCGGACGAGCCGGATGATGCATCTCCGGCGGATAGAAATAGCGCATGCAGAGATGCACGAACAGCATCGTAGCCCCGATAAGCAATAGATTGATCAACAGGAAACGCCCTGTCCGGCGGTTAAACAAATACCGCCTCACCAGCCACCCGTAATTCAAGTAGAAGACGAGCATGAAGGAAAGCGGCACGATGATGCTCCGGAAATAGCCCTCGAACGTGACTTGCGACTCCCTCCCCGTGAAGAAGAAAGGGGAGCAGAACAGGATACCCCATCCCGCGATGTGTATCAACTTTCCCAAACCTTTGATAGGGGGAGATTGTGGTGTGTCATTCATCTTATTATCCTCTTTAGTGCTACGCAAATATAGTCATTCCTACCGTTATATGAGCCATGTAGCCTTATCTAGTGAGCATCCGTCTACTCATAGCGTATGGCCTCGATCGGGTCGAGCTGCGCCGCCTTCTTGGCCGGGTACCATCCGAAGAACACGCCCGTCACCGTACATACCACGAAAGAGAGCAGTACGCTCCACGGCTGGATATAGATCGGGAAATGCGCCACGACATTCACGATCAAGGCAGCTCCCACGCCGAAAAGCACGCCGATCAATCCTCCGGTCACGCTGATAAGGATAGACTCGATCAAGAACTGAGCCAAGATATCCATGCCTTTCGCACCGATACTCATACGGAGGCCGATCTCCCGCGTACGCTCCGTCACGCTCACGTACATGATATTCATGATACCGATACCACCAACGAGAAGAGAGATACCAGCCACCGCAGCCAGCAACGTCGTCATTATATCCGTCGTACTTGTCAACATCGTGCTCAACTCCTGCATACTCCGGATCGTGAAATCATCATCATCGGTTTCCCGCAACCTATGGTTACGCCTCAGTATCTCCGATATCTCGTCTATGGCTTGATCGGTGTACTCCTCCTTGAGCGCCGAGCAGGTTATGCCTTGCAAATGGGTAATGGCCAAGATCTTTTTTTGAATAGTTGTGTATGGAGCTAAGATCAGGTCGTCTTGGTCCATTCCCATGCTGTTGTATCCTTTGCTTTTCAGTACGCCCACGACCCGGAACGGTAGCTTCTGGAAACGGATCACCTTACCGACGGGATTCTCTCCGCCGGGGAAAAGGTTATCCACCACCGTCTTCCCGATCACGCATACCTTGGCGGCGGTCTGTACGTCCTGATCGCTGAACATATCGCCATCCTCCACCTCGTATCGGCGTATCTCCATATAATCCGGGCTAATACCGTAGACGGTAGTCGGGGCGTTATTGGCGCCATAGATGGCCTGCCCACTACTGTTCACGGAGGGCGAGGTGGCGGAGACGTAGCGAGTCTCGTTCACGATATCCTCGTAGTCCTGTAGCTTCAGCGTCTCCATGGCAGAGGCGTCTTGGCGTACGCCGCCACGCATGTCGGCTCCCGGCTGGATCATGATCATGTTCGAGCCCATCTCGCTGATCTGCGCCTGTATACTCCGCTTCGAGCCTTGACCGATGGCCAGCATCGTGATCACGGAAGCCACGCCGATGATGATACCCAGCATCGTGAGGAATCCCCGCAGCTTGTTGTTGGCCAAGGCCCGGAGGGCTATCTTTAGTAAATTCGTCGTATTCATTCTAAATAATATGCTATTACCACATTAATTCATTATTCTAATCATCATTCTTGGGCAGGCGGGCCAAAGCCTCAGCGGCGCTCAAGATATTCGTATTCACCGTATCGGCGGTTACATGACCGTCGCGCAACGTGATATTCCGGCTGCTGTATTGGGCAATCTCCGGGTTGTGGGTGACGAAGATAATCGTGCGTCCCTCGGCGTGCAGACGCTGGAAGAGCACTAAGATCTCGAAAGAGGTACGGGTATCCAAGTTGCCAGTAGCCTCATCCGCAAGGATCACCGCCGGATCGTTCACCAAGGCACGGGCGATCGCCACACGCTGCATCTGGCCACCGGACATCTGGTTGCTTTTATGCATCAGACGATCTCCCAAACCTACGGCAATTAAAGCATTGACCGCCTTCTCTCTACGTTGGGCCGCTTTATAAGTAGGATTGTACATGAGAGGAAGCTCTACGTTCTCTACCGCTGTCGTCTTCGGCAACAGATTATAATTTTGAAAAACGAATCCGATCTTGCGATTCCGGAGGGTCGCTCGCTGCCGCTTGTTCATGGTGCGCACGGATACTCCGTCTAAGTAATACTCCCCGCTCGTAGGAGTATCAAGGCAACCCAGCGTGTTCAGCAACGTACTCTTTCCGGAGCCGGAGGTTCCCATGATCGTAACGAACTCCCCCTCGTGAATCGTGAACGACACGCCTCGCAGGGCATGGACGGTCTCGTCGCCAACGTGGAAGTCTCGTTTTATATTGTCTAATCTGATAATTTCTTTCATGACGCAAACTATTTGGACTTTGCAGAGGATGAGACGAGGCACGCCCCGTCTCTACGTATGGTACTTATTTGTTTTTCTTATTCTTGTTGTTTCCCGGAGGGCCCGGCATGAAAGGGCTACGCTCCGCTCCTGCACCTACTTCCGGCATGTTGGCGGCGCTCGCTAAATCTACGGCTACCTCATCGCCCTCGCTCAAGCCCTCGGTTACTTCGGTCACGCTGTTGTTGCTGGTTCCGACCGTAATCTGCCTCGGGCTCAAGGTATTTCCTTGGCGGGACCAAACCAAGCGTTTTCCGGGTTGTACCTCCGCATTCGGATCTGTCACGGTCATACCCAACGATTCCATGATGGCGGGCTCGGGGATAAAACGAAGTGCCTTGTTCGGCAAGGTCAGGATATTCGCACGTTCCAACGTATAAATTGTGACATTTGCCGTCAAGCGAGGTTTCAGTTTCAAGTCCGGATTATCCGCCGTAATTACTACCTCATACGTAACAACCGTGGAAGAAGAAGTACTGGAAGAAGCGCTGGAAGTGCTTTCGCTGTCCCCTAAACGAATCTGACGAACCACGCCCTCGAATTGATCGTTCGGGTAGGCATCCACCGTAAAACTAACTCGTTGACCTTCTTCCACGTTCCCTATATCCGCCTCATCCACATCCGCTATTACCTGCATCTTCGTCAAGTCGGCGGCAATGGTAAACAGCGTCGGGGTCTCGAAGCCGGCGGCAACGGTCTGTCCTTCCTCAACAGCCCGGTTGATAACCACTCCGTCTATAGGGCTCGTGATCGTGGCATATTCGAGATTACGGTTTACCTTTACCATGGAGGCCTGACTCTGGTCGTAAGCGGCCTTCGCCTTCTCGTAATTATAGGTAGCCGTCTCATAATCCGTATCGCTAATCAATTGTTTCTCGTGAAGCACCTTGCTACGTGCGTAGTTCTTCTGTTGATACTCGAACTCCGTCTTGCTGCTCGCCAATTGCGCCTCGGCGGAACGAAGCTCGGCTTGGAGGTTGATCTTATCCATCTCGGCGATCAGTTGGCCGGCTTTCACCACGTCGTTATAATCAGCGTACAACTTATCGATGATACCGGAGACCTGCGTACCTACCTCAACCTCGGTAACGGGCTCTACCGTACCGGTGGCCGTAACCGTATTCGTGATCGTGCTGCGCCCTACTTTAGCGGTCTCCAGCTTGATCCCGCCTTTCGAGGATTTGCCCGTGAAAAGGAACACGCCCCCCGCAATGAGGATAACGGCAACACCGCCCATGATTAGTTTCTTCTTGTCCATATTCTGATTCTTTTTATTTCTGTTTTACGTTGTATTCTTGTTCAAAAGGCCCCCCACGACCTCCGTCGCAGGGTAACCTTGAAAAAAGAGAGTGGAGTAAATATATCCATTAGTGGGTTAATAATTCTCCGCAACCGGCTTCTTCTGATAAACATTCAGCAATTGAACGCTCATCAAGGCCATGTATTTCGCTTGTAGCTGCTCTTGCTGGGCGGTCAGATAATTGTTCTTCTCCGTCAATAGCTCAAGCGTATTTTTCATACCGAGGCTGAATTGCTCATCGATCAAGTTATAGCTTTCTTTCACGTAACTCAAGCGTTCGGTAGCCGAGGTATATTGGGTCTGCGACGAGGTAGCGTCCAGATAGATCCCCTCCACGGTTTGCAGCAATTGTTTTTGGGTATTCAGCAACTCCAACTGGCTGGTGGTAATCGCGTATTTCGCCTTGTTATAGGCCGTCTTATACTGACGGTTACTGAAGATAGGGATGCTGATCGTCAATCCGACACTCTCGTTGAAACTATTCCAGACCTGGCTACCGAAAGCGTAATCCGTTCCGGAAAGATGGCCGGTACCCAGCCCGGCGTTCATGGAGAGCGAAGGAAGGAAAGCACCTTTCGCCTTTTTCTTCTCCAGCTCGGCGATGTCCACGGCCAGCTCACTGCTCTTTATTTGCGGCATCACGGCCAGAGAGGTATTGTAAATCGTTTGCTTGCTCGGAAGCGGGGTTAAGATATCTTTCTCCGTAAGCTCCGGCATCACCAATTCGATCTCTTCGGTTATATCCAGTTCTAGTAATTGCTTCAATTGCAACTTATAATTGTCTAGATTCGTCTGGGCTACGACCAATTGATATTTATCGGTGCTTAACTGGCTTTCCAACTGAGCCAAATCCACTTTCGAGATCGAACCGGCACGTAGCAACTCCACCGCACGATCCCGTTGCGCCGTAGATACCTCGACCGTATTTTGGTTGATACGAACGGACTCCATCGCATATAGTACCTGCATATAGGTCTGTATCAAGGAGATTTGGATATCATCCTCGTTTTGCTCGATACCCAGCTCATCGACGGTATTTTGTATTTCCTGTTGCTTGATCGCCTGTACACGTTGCCCTCCATCAAAAAGCGTCCATTTAGCGTTCAGCGCATAATTACCGCTATAGCTATTATTCGTAGCGGCGTCGCTCGAAGGATAATTCACGAATCCTTGGGTAACCGAAGCCGAAAGGGAAGGGAAAAGCTGTGCTTTCGCCTGCTTCGTATCCTCTATACCGGAAAGATGCGACACCTTGCTTTTCTTTACTTGGATATTATGCTCCAAAGCGTAATCCAAGCAAGCACGCAACGTCCATCGGGTAGGTTGCTCTTGTGCCTTACTCCCCACACAGAGGAAGAACAGACATGCGAATAATAAAGCGTATTGTTTCATATTGCCTTCGTTTTCTATCTTTTTACGAAAGCAAAACTATATTACCTTAAAAACATGGGCAACCAGACTAGAAAAAGGGGCTGTTTTCACCGATTAAACGGGCAATTGCATCGACAGGAAAGCGTGCGGATATATATTTATAAGGCCATCGATTTGACAATTTGACAAAATGATAACCGAAGTCCCGGAGAATCGATTATTCCGGGCAAAGGTACGGCTCACTCCCAAATACGAAAGAAAAAAACGGCAATCATCTCGCTAATAGACGAATACCCAAAAACAGTCTTTTATTCCAGTGAAATGAATTCATCCTAATTCATCTATTTAGACAAGAAAAAGGGTGAAACAGTGTTACGATAAGGTTGTAACAGGCTACGAATGCCCATTCACGGGTACTCACAACCCAATGCACAGCCACTCACAACGTCTAACGCAAGTATACGCATCAAGGAATGCGTCCTCTCGCAAGCTGTCTCGTCACCTATTATGTCCCAAATCGGCCTCTTTTTAACGAAAAAGCACGCTTATCACCACTTCTTTCCCACGATCTCGCTACCTCCGCACAAAAGGTGTGTCAGCGGATTTGCGTTATATCGAGCAAGAAGTAAGGATAAACGCCATTCCACCTATCTTTTATCGGCTCAAAAGTAGTCATTCTTCTTAAAGAATCAGCTCAAATTGAGCCGATTTGATCCTCAATAATACAAAATAACCCCGGCGATACCTGCCAAAATAATCATCAAGATAGGATGTATCTTGAATTTCCAAGTCAAGATAAAGGCGGCGCCAAAGATCAAGAAGCTCTTGTAGTCGATGAAGTTCTCTTTATTCATTAATAGCAAGGCAGCGGCGGCGATCAAACCGACCGTAGCCGGGCGCAATCCAAGGAAAGCCGCCTCTACATATTTATTATTCCGGAACTTAGCGAAGAAATAAGAGATCAAGAGAACCAATATGAAAGAGGGCAGACATACCGCGAATGTCGTCAGGCAAGACCCTAGGATACTCATCGTCTCCGAATACCCCGCATTATGCACCGCCGTATACCCTATATAGGTGGCGCTATTGATACCGATCGGCCCGGGTGTCATTTGAGAGATAGCGACAATATCGGTAAACTCCTGCAAGGAAATCCAACCATAGCGGTCCACCACGTCGGCTTGTATCAAGGATAACATCGCATACCCGCCACCAAAGCCCAATATACCGATCTTCAGATATACATATAATAATTGCAACCAAATCATATCAGCCCTTCTTATTTAAACCATACACCAAACCTCCGGCTATAGCCGCCAAGATAATCCAAGCGGGAGACACCCCACCCATCCAGATCAGCAATGCCGCCCCGACAGGTATGATCATTTGCACGTAACTCAACTTGATAGAGCGTGCGGTTGTCAGACAAGGCACGGCGATCAAGGCGACCACCGCCGGACGCAATCCCATAAACGCCTTCTCCACCCATACATTATCCTTTACCTGCGTAAAGAATAACGCGATCAAGAGCATGATTACAAAAGAAGGGAGAATCGTACCCAAGGCACAAACAAAACCGCCCCATGTCTTCTTCAGTTTATAACCCACGAAGATCGCTATATTCACGGCGAAAATACCCGGCAACGATTGGGCCACGGAGAAAACGTCGATAAAGTCCTCTTTCGTCATCCATCCCCGGTCCACCACATCCCGCTGGATAAGCGGCAACATGGCGTATCCACCTCCGATGGTAAACATACCGATTTTCACGAATGTCAGAAAAAGCGTCCAATACATACCCTTATCTGTTTACGTTGGCTAACGTCCTAAAAGCCTATTGTAAGTTTCTTTATTATTAATAATCTGAAGCGCTTTCTGGTAACTCGGATTATCATCATTGATAATCTGGAAGTACTGCGCCATATCATAGAGATCCCGTGCGATAAGCGCCTTGATCTGAAGCATGATCAACGGCTTCGAACAATTATATTGCTCTTCCTCAAACTCAATCTTCTCATCGCCGGCCATCTTCAGAAGCTCCTCCATGATATCCTCTCCGACCACGAAATCTTGCTTATACTGCTGGAACTTCGGATATTTAGCCATCATCTGGTTCCGATTACGATCCAGATAATTCATGGACACCCGATTGACTAAACCGGAAGCTACCAGTTTCCGGTGATAATCCGTATAGCGAGTCGTATCTACCGGGATGAACACGTCCGGCATAATACCTCCACCTCCATATACGGTACGCTCGGAAACCAAGGTGTTATACCTCATTGAATCCGGGAAATGAATGCTATCGGCACTCATCAACTCCCCCCGGTTATAACGGTCGATCAGATCATGGTGGTACTCCTCCATCTTCCCGTTCTCGTAAGGCTTTTGTATACAACGTCCGGTGGGTGTATAGTAACGGGAAACCGTCAAACGAATCATGGAACCATCCGGCAGGGGAATCGGTTTCTGTACCAAACCTTTGCCAAAGGTACGGCGACCTACGATCACTCCACGGTCCCAATCTTGAATAGCGCCGGAGACGATCTCGCTGGCCGAAGCCGAGGACTCGTCCACCAGAACGACCAAACGTCCCTCTTGGAATTGTCCACGAGCGGTAGAGTTCGCCTCCTCACGAGGTTGCTTACTCCCTTTCGTATAAACGATCAACCGGTTTTTATCCAAGAACTCATCCGCTAACTCTATGGCGATATTCAAATATCCCCCGCCATTTCCCTGCAAATCCAGAATCAAGTTCTTCATGCCCTGTTTCCGGAGCTTCTCCAACGCCTCCCTGAATTCATCGGCGGAAGAAGCGGCGAAACGGTTCAACTTAATATAACCGGTATTCTTATCCGCCATATAAGCGGCATCCAGACTATACACGGGAATCTTACCGCGAACGATCTTGAAATCCATCAATTCCGGCGACTTGCCTCGCTTTACTTTCACACGCACCTCGGTACCTTTCGGTCCGCGTAGTTTCTTCATGATATCGGTAGTCTTCATCTTCACGCCGGCGATCAAGGTATCGTCTACTTGGATAATACGGTCGCCCGCCATCAACCCCACCTTCTCAGAGGGACCTCCGGGGATTACCTGAATCACGTAAAGCGTATCCGTCAACATATTGAACTGTATGCCGATACCATCGAAATTGCCTTGTAAAGGCTCGGTCATCTCTTTCGTCTCCTCCGGGTCCATATAATTGGAATGAGGGTCTAGCTTATCCAACATGCCGACTATAGCGTCTTCCACCAACTTCGTCTCGCTAGTAGAGTCGACATATAGATTAGATATAGCGAATAAAGCCAATTGGAGCTTCCGGGCATCCATATTCGCTTTTTGCGCTGTCGCTCCGGTAAACACACCTAGAACGATCAGCAGGGATAAGACGATTCTTTTCATCAGATATATTCGTTTCATAATTTTCAATACAATCTCGTCTCTTTAGGGACGAATTGGGAAATGTCTTTGCCGTAGCGTAACAACTCACGGACAATACTTGAGCTAATATGCGTATGCTCCGGTTCCGTAAACAAGATAAAAGTCTCGATACCCGTCAACTTACGATTCACGTCCGCGATCGTCTTCTCATATTCGAAATCATTGACCGTACGGATTCCTCTTAAGATAAAGCCGGCTCCGACCTCTTTAGCGAAATCCACCGTCAATTGATTATATGACATGACTTTCACCCTTGGATTATCCTTGTATAGATTCCAGATCGCTTCCATCCGCTTCTCCAAGGAGAAATAGGTAAGCTTCTTATCGTTGATACCGATCGAGATCACGATCTCGTCCACCAGTTCCAACCCACGCCTTACCAAGGATTGATGCCCGATCGTAAAAGGATCGAAGGTACCGGGAAAAAGCGCGATACGTTTATTTTCAATTGATGACATCTTCTTCAACCACTAAGTTATCGATAATAAAGTTCTGTCGCTCCATGGTATTCTTCCCCATATAGAACTCGAGCATATCTTTCACGAGGTCCTCTTTCTTCATTGTCACCGGATCAAGGCGTATATCCTTGCCGATAAAATGCTTGAACTCATCGGGAGAGATCTCTCCCAGACCTTTGAATCGGGTGATCTCCGGATTCTTCCCGGCAGCGGCTATGGCAGCCAAGCGTTCCTCCTCTGAATAACAATACCACGTCTTCTGCCGGTTACGTACTCGGAATAATGGGGTTTGCAAGATATAAACATGATTACGCTTAATCAAATCGGGGAAGAATTGCAAGAAGAAGGTAATCAACAATAAACGGATATGCATCCCGTCCACGTCGGCATCTGTCGCGATAATCACCTTATTATACCGCAAACCTTCCAAGCCATCCTCAATATTCAAGGCCGCTTGAAGCAAGTTAAACTCCTCGTTCTCGTAAACGATCTTCTTTGTCAAGCCATAACTATTCAAAGGCTTACCCCTCAAACTAAATACAGCTTGGTAATTCGGGTTACGGCTCTTCGTGATAGAACCGCTAGCCGAGTCACCCTCCGTGATAAAGATACTGCTTTCCTCTAGCAAATCCCCTTTCGAATCGGTCAGGTGAATCCGGCAATCCCTTAGTTTCTTATTATGTAAATTCGCTTTCTTCGCACGCTCGCGGGCCAGCTTCGTAACACCGGCGATCGCCTTGCGCTCTTTCTCGGACTCCAAGATCTTCTTCAGCAAAAGCTCCGAAGTCTCCATATTCTTATGCAAATAGTTATCCAGGTCATTCTTGATGAAATCACCGATAAACTTCGCTACCGTAGGGCCGTCCGGTCCTATATCTTTCGAGCCGAGCTTGGTCTTTGTCTGGCTCTCGAATACAGGCTCCTCCACTTTTATGCTGATAGCGGCCACGATACCCGCACGAATATCCGAATACTCGAAATTCTTATTGTAATATTCCTTGATGACACGACCTACAGACTCCTTGAAAGCGGAAAGGTGCGTACCGCCTTGGGTGGTATGCTGGCCGTTCACGAACGAATAATATTCCTCTCCATATTGGTTGCTATGCGTGATAACCACCTCTATATCCTCCCCTTTCAGGTGGATGATCGGGTAAAGAGGCTCGGTGGTCATATTCTCGTTCAACAAATCCACCAGACCGTTGCGGGAATAGAAACGCTTGCCGTTGTAAATAATGGAAAGTCCCGAGTTCAAGAAGACATAGTTCTTTAATAGCCCCTCGATAAACTCGTCCTTATAATGATAATCCTTAAAGATCTCCCGATCCGGGACAAAAAACACCTGCGTACCGTTCGCCTCCCCGGTCGGTTGGATATCCGATTCCTCCGTGACGATCGCTTTACTATATTCCACCCGCTTACACTCTCCGTCACGGTAGCTGGTTATCAAGAAATAACTACTCAAGGCATTCACAGCCTTGATACCCACACCATTCAAACCCACGGATTTCTTAAACGCCTTGCTATCGTATTTAGCGCCGGTATTCATCTTGCTAGACACATCCACGACTTTACCCAGAGGGACACCACGGCCATAATCCCGTACGGCTACCGTACCTTCCTCGATAGTCACCTCGATACTTTTGCCATACCCCATCATGTACTCGTCGATAGAGTTATCCAGCACCTCCTTCAACAACACATAGATACCATCATCGGCATAGCTACCGTCCCCCAGTTTTCCGATATACATACCGGGACGCCGGCGGATATGCTCCATCCAGTCCAGTGTCTTGATGTCATCATCGTTATATTCCGTAGGTTGTTGTATCGTTGAATTCAGCTCATCCATATCTCTTATAACTTTTTAATATATGCTCTTCTTGATTTATGATGCTCTCGCTTAAAATAATCCCATTGCGCTTGTACGGCGCTATTCGTCTCCAGCTCCGGGTTACTCTCGGCGTAAACGGCACCGATACGCTTATAGACAGGAATCAAGTCATTAAATAATAAAGCGTTCACGCCTTTACTTTGATATTCCGGCAAGACTCCTGTCAAATACAGGTCGATTACTTTCGGTTTGCTCTTCAACGCTTTCAGCAAATGAATCCACCCGAAGGGTAACATATGCCCACGAGCCTTTTGTAAGGCTCTCGATAGGTTGGGCAGGGAGATGCCAAAGCCAACCACCGCATTATCCTCTTCCCTTACGATCAGCGTTACCAAATCATAACGCAGCATAGGGATATACATATTGATATAATAATCGATCTGCTTCTCGGTCAATTGCGCGAAACCATACAAGGGAGCGAAAGCCGCGTTCAATGTATGGAATACCGGACGGGCGTAAGGCATAATCTCCTTAGCGTTCTTGAACTTCAGCACCTTCAATCCGTATTTCTTCTTCACGATCTCGCCGATACGCAAATGCTTCTCGGGAACGCCATCCGGTATATAGATCTTAAATTCATGCCAATCTTGATCCTTTCCGTATCCGATACGCTCCACTTGCTTGGGGTAATAGGGATAATTATAAATTGTAGCCATCGTACCGATCTGATCGAAACCCTCGATCAACATACCCTCGTGATCCATATCGGTAAAGCCCATCGGACCGTGGATCTCCTCCATGCCTTGTTCGCGGGCCCATTTCTCGACAGCACCGAAAAGGGCATCAACCACCTCGTCATCATCAATAAAATCAACGAAACCAAAGCGGGCACGTTTCTGTCCCCAAGCCTCGTTACTCGGGCGATTCACCATACCAGCGATACGGCCTACCACCTTCCCGTCCTTATAGGCAAGGAAGTAAATAGCGTCGCACACCTCGAACGCCGGATTTTTCTTCTTATCCAGCGTCATCATCTCTTCCTCTATTAAACCCGGTACGTGATAGGGATTACCCTTGTATAATTCGATATTGAACTTGACAAATTTCTTAAGCTCCTTCTTACTGGTAACTTCTCTTATCTCTACGCTCATCGGTAATTTTATTTAAGCGGCAAAGTTACATAAATAATCTTTTATCATGGCATTATAAAACAAATTTATACCTTTGTAAACTCAGATTCATAGCATACCATGAAAAAAATAGTTATTAAATTAATATTGGCATTTATCATGTTTGAAGGAACCTCTTGTATAAACGATCCTATTATAATCAGCCCCGATCTGGCGTTTCGGGCGGAAGCTACTACAGGGGAGGGATCGATTTGGCATCCCGATCGCAATACACTTTTCTGGGTAGATATTGAAGGAAAGACGTTATATGAGTATATACCGGACTTGCAAAACTGCCGTTCATGGCAGTTCGACCGCATGGTCTCTACCGTCGTACCGGAAACGGACAGTACGGTAGTCGTCGCTTTACAAAACGAGATCATACGTGTAAACCTAACGGATGGGAACACGGCATCTATCGCCCCAATCCCGGACAATAACGGGAAGATTCGTTGCAACGATGGGAAATGCGACCCGTCCGGACGCTTATGGATCGGCACCATGGGATTTGGCGCGCCTAAAGGGGCTGCCAGCCTTTATTGTGTATGGGCAGACGGAACCGTCGAAACAAAGTTGACAAAAGTCACGATCTCCAATGGGATCGTATGGTCCGCCAACAAGAAATACATGTATTACAACGACACACCTACCCGTAAGATCATACGTTTCCGGTATGACGATAGCTCCGGTGACATATTGTACGATGGCGTAGCCGTAAATATACCCGAGGGCACCGGCTCCCCGGATGGAATGACGATAGATTGCAACGACAACCTTTGGGTGGCTCAATGGGGAGGTGGCGGTGTTTATTGTTACAATCCCTATACCGGCGACCTGTTGACAAAAATTGTCGTACCGGCCCCCCACGTAGCGTCATGCGCTTTTGGAGGGGATAAGCTCGACACGCTTTATATAACGACTGCCCGTGCCGGATTGAGTGAGGAACAGCTTGAGGAATATCCACTAAGCGGTAGCGTATTCTGTTGCAAGCCCGGAGCGAAAGGGGTGCCGGCGAATTGTTTCCATTAAGAATCCGCGAGCTTAATAAATCTAATTAACACAATTGTCAACCAAATATCAATTTAAATTGTTTCCTTTGTAGACATGGCGTGCAAAAGACGAGGCGTGCCCCGTCTCCACAAAAACAAATGCAAATAATTATACAGAATGGCAAAGAATAGACCAGCAAAAAAAGATAACAATAAGGAGAAAAAAGGAAAAAAGGAAAAGGGTGTTGGTAAACGTATGAAAAAAGAAGCGATGATCCAAGCCATCATTTCCGTATTCCAATCCTCTCCCAAGGAACCTTTCAACTATAAACAAATCAGCAAGATCATCGGAGTCGAGAACCAAGTGCAGAAATTGCAGGTGGTAGACATCCTGTATGACTTGTCCGCCGAGGATATCATCACCGAGATCGACCGTGGCCGTTACCGTCTCAACGGATTGGGAACCCTAGCCGTAGGAACTTTCGCACGCCGCAGCAATGGAAAGAATTCTTTCATCCCTGAAGACGGAGGTACGCCGGTATTTATCGCTGAACGTAATTCCGGGCATGCCATGGATGGAGACAAAGTGAAAGTACAGCTTTTCGCCAAACGTAAAGGTGCCGAGCCGGAAGGTGAGGTCGTGGAAATCCTTGAGAGCAAGGAGCGTACTTTCGTAGGTAAACTTCAAGTAGCTAAAGGCTTTGCCTTCTTGATTACGGAAAACAAGACGTTGGCTAACGATATTTTCATCCCTAAGGATAAACTGAAAGGGGGCAAGAACGGCGACAAAGCGATCGTACGTATCGTGGAATGGCCGGATGAAGCCAAGAATCCACTGGGTGAGGTCATCGATATATTAGGTATCGCCGGACAGAATACCGCCGAGATGCACGCGATCCTTGCCGAATTCGGATTGCCTTACAAATATCCTTCCTCGGTAGAAAAAGCGGCGGATAAGATCCCGGAAGCGATCTCTCCGGAGGAAATTGAGAACCGGGAGGATTTCCGGGGGATAACAACCTTCACGATCGACCCGAAGGACGCGAAAGACTTCGACGACGCCCTTTCCGCACGCCGTTTGGATAACGGGAACTGGGAGGTTGGCGTACATATCGCCGACGTAACACATTATGTGAAAACGGACGGTGTCATCGATAAAGAGGCACAAAGCCGTGCGACTTCCGTTTATCTGGTAGACCGTACGATACC
The DNA here is from genome assembly GCF_001915675.1 of Parabacteroides sp. merdae-related_45_40. Lineage (NCBI taxonomy): Bacteria > Pseudomonadati > Bacteroidota > Bacteroidia > Bacteroidales > Tannerellaceae > Parabacteroides > Parabacteroides sp. merdae-related_45_40. Next base: position 39,156 of record NZ_MNQY01000113.1, read on the forward strand.
GATGCTTCCCGAGCGACTTTGCAACCAAATATGCTCTTTACGTCCCGACGAGGAAAAATTATGCTTCTCCGCTGTCTTCGAACTAAATAGCGATGCCGTGGTACAAAACTCCCGGATCTGCCGCACGATCATCAAGAGCGACCGCCGCTTTACCTATGAGGAGGCACAAGAAGTGATCGAAACCGGCGAGGGAGATTATAAAGAGGAGATTCTAGCCTTGAACGATCTTGCCAAGAAATTGCGGGAACGCCGTTTCAAGAGTGGCGCTATCAACTTCGACCGCTATGAGGTTAAATTCGAGATCGACGAACAAGGGAAACCGGTCCGTGTTTATTTCAAGGTCTCAAAAGACGCTAATAAGTTAATCGAGGAGTTCATGCTATTGGCAAACCGTACCGTAGCCGAGTTCGTGGGCCGTCCTCCTAAAGGAAAGACTAAGAAGACATTTGTTTATCGTATCCATGAGCTTCCGGACCCAGATAAAATGGAGAATTTCGCCTCTTTTATCCGTCGCTTCGGCTATAAGTTGAAAACAGACGGCACGAAGACGGATGTCTCCAAGGGAATCAACTCCTTATTAGACAATGTACAAGGAAAGCCGGAAGAGAACTTGATCGAGACAGTGGCGATCCGTGCCATGCAAAAGGCCCGTTACTCCACGGAGAATATCGGTCACTATGGCTTGGCTTTCGAATACTATACACATTTCACCTCTCCTATCCGCCGTTATCCGGATATGATGGTACACCGATTGCTGGAACGTTATCTAGCCGGTGGCCGTAGCGTTATACAAAAGAAGTATGAGGATTTATGCGATCATTGTTCCAGCATGGAGCAAGTCGCCGCCAACGCAGAGCGTGCATCCATCAAATATAAGCAAGTAGAATTCATGCAGGATAAGCTCGGCATGGTATTCGACGGCGTTATCTCCGGTGTCACCGAATGGGGGCTTTACGTAGAACTGAACGAGAATAAATGCGAGGGGCTTGTACCAATCCGTGATCTGGATGATGATTACTATGAGTTTGATGAGAAGAATTATTGTTTATTGGGCCGTCGCAAGAAACGTCAATATCGTTTGGGAGACCCTATCACTATCAAAGTAGCGCAAGCGAATCTGGAACGTAAGCAACTCGATTTCCAATTAGCGGAATAAGGCTTTTTTCAAAGTAAGTATAACTTCATCAGACAACGAAGTTATACTTACTTAGGCATTTTGATTATACTTACTAGGACAAGTAAGTATAATTTACTTTTTATCACCAATACATAAGTCCCAGCGCCCCACAAGCGATCAGCCCGATTCCCAACAACGCATAGAAGATACGTGCGCCGCCACGACCGAACCAGTTCACGAAAGTCATCGCCCCGCTGGTTTTAAAGTACCAATCAAAATTACAGATCGCCGCTACGATTGAGAACAATCCCAAAGCGATAAACAAGGATAAGATAAAGTATTCGGAAGGATCCATAGACTTACTTAACCTCTACAGTACGTGAACCGTCCGGATTCTCCGAGATCGTGACATTTACCACATCTCCGGGTAACAACTCATCTATTTTCTCCGGCCATTCAATAAAACATAAAGCTCCGCTATAGAAATAGTCTTCCGTTCCAATATCTTCGGCCTCACTCAATTTATTGATCCGGTAAAAATCAAAATGATAAATCAATTCTCCCGTCGTATCGCTACGGTACTCATTGATAATAGCGAATGTGGGACTGTTGATCACGTCCTCCACACCCAATTCCTCACAGATCGCCTTGATAAAGGTAGTCTTACCGGCCCCCATCGGACCATAGAAGGCAAAGACCGTACGATCATCCATCCCGGCGATAAACTCCTTAGCCGCCTCATGGATCTTATCCAAACTTTCTATTTTCAGTGTGCTCATAGCATTCGTGTTTACAGTTTATATGGACTGCAAAGTTCGTGATATTTATGATATACGCAACTTTTCGGCATATTATCATTTCGGTTCCATCGTAATAAACGGCACCAACATCTCCTCCATCGAGATTCCTCCGTGCTGGAATGTATTTTTATAATAGGATACGTAGTAGTTATAATTATTCGGATAAGCGAAGAAATTCTCTCCGTAGGCGAAAATATACTTACTGCTTAGATTCGGGGAGGGAAGCCCTACTTTTTCCGGGTCCCGGATCTCAAATACCTCTTTTGGATTGTAGTTCAAGTTCTTGCCTACCTTATAGCGTAGATTGGTATTCGTATTCTTATCACCTATCACCTTGATCGGATTCGTTACCCGAATCGTTCCATGATCGGTCGTAACGATTACTTTTCCTCCCCGCTCGGCGATTCGTTTGAATAACTCGAGCGTAGAAGAGTGCTGGAACCATGACTTAGTCAAACTGCGATAGGCCGCCTCGCTTTGCGCCAACTCACGGATCATCTTACTCTCCGTACGAGCATGCGAAAGCATATCCACGAAGTTTAGCACAATCACATTCAATTGATTACGAGTAAGAGAAGGGATCGTACCCAACAATTTCTCGCCATATTGAGAATCGTGTACTTTATTATATGAGAAGGTATATTTCTTACGGAACCGATCGATCTGGGTTTGAATCAATGGAGCCTCATTCAAATTCTTACCTTCCTCGCTCTCCTCATCTACCCACAAATCCGGAAACATCTGCTCTATTTGCGAAGGCATCAAGCCCGAGAATATGGAGTTGCGGGCATATTGCGTGGCGGTTGGCAGTATGCTATAATACAAGCTCTCGTCAAACGTAAAATACTCAGTAAGCAATTCTTTTACCACCCGCCATTGATCCAGCCGGAAATTATCGATCAATATAAAGAAAACCTTCTCGTCATTATCCAACATTGGGAAGACTTTCTTCTTAAACAGGTCGGGGCTCATCAACGGGCGATCGGCCGGATTCTGTATCCAGTCCACATAATTCTTCTTTATGAATTTGGCAAAAGCGTTATTGGCCTCTTCCTTCTGCATACGGAGCATATCTGTCATTGCCACTTGGCTGCTTTCCAGTTCCAGTTCCCAGTACACCAGTTTCTTATAGACCTCCATCCAGTCGTCTGTGGTCAAGGAATCATTGATTTGCATACCGATACGACCGAATTCCTGCTGATAACCCACCGTGGTCGTCTCGGAGATAATTACGTTCTTATGGACATTCTTCTTGATAGAGAGAAGCAATTGGTTTGGATTTACCGGTTTGATCAAATAATCCGCGATCTTATTTCCGATCGCCTGATTCATGATACTTTCCTCCTCACTTTTAGTCACCATCACGACCGGCACATTCGGAGCGATCTCCTTGATATGCGACAGCGTCTCCAACCCTGTCAAGCCGGGCATATTCTCATCGAGAAAAATAATATCAAACGATTGTTCCTTACAGCAGTCAATAGCGTCTTGCCCGCTCACCACCGGAACGACCTCATACCCTTTGTCCTGCAAGAACAAGATATGCGGTTTCAACAAATCAATCTCGTCATCCGCCCAAAGTACTCTGTCTTTCTTCGCTGCCATAAGCTTACCTAGTTTATTTACAAATATATGGATAATCCTCCATATAACAACGAAAGAAACGGGATGTTTCGTATTTGATCTCGTAATTTTCCCAAATCCAGATAAGCGAATAGCCAATGAAGAGATCTCCTTCATCAACTCACGAACAGTACTCTCTTTTACTGACTAAGGTTCAAAAATATCCAATTTATCTACAACATCTACAACTATCCTTGTAATCATCTATCTTTAGACGGTTTAGCCTATGGTGGTAGATAAAAAACATCTACAATTATCAGGCCCTATCTACCATCATTTACCGCTTTCTTATCACTAAACAGAACGATCTCCCCACACTTGCCGCAATCATCATACGGTCTCTTCCTTATACAGACAAAACATTAACATATAAGCTTATACAGTTTTTATCCATGAAAAACTAAAGTTTTATACCGCTAAAACCTTTGTTTTCCGCTTAGGAAACTTTTGTTTCTATATAGGGAAACTAAGGTTTCTTCGGCACGAAACTTTTGTCTTCTGTAGGAATGAAGAACATAGTTCCCTAGGAACTATGTTCATGACTATTTAGTGCCAAATGCCTTTTATGTTAAAACTCCAAAAGATGAGGCAAATATATTGATTTCTTTTAGCAAAACACAATCTTTTCTATTCTAAATCAATATTGTCTTATATTTTATTGACATAACTATATGATTTCAGGGCATAAAAGTCCCACCGGTTAGTCTATTTACGCTCTGTAGATACAATATGTGAATTAGGAAGAAGCGTAGTTTGTAAATACCGAATATAGTTCCTAGGGAACTTTGAAGAACTTAGTTTTACTCCAGAAGTCATGTAATCTTATTTTTATTACTCAGCTTATAATGGCAAAAGACAATTTTAACATTATTTACGAACGAAACTATCAACGATCGTTCATGTTCGCTAAATCATACGTACATGATGATATGATAGCAGAAGATATCGTATCCGATTCTCTTGTGAAGTATTGGAGACTGATCTCCACCCAAAAAGGAGAAGCAACAGAAGCTCTTTTACTTTCGATCTTGAGAAATAAAGCTCTCGACTACTTACGCCATAAAGCTGTACATGATGCTGCGATCGAAAATCTAGAAGAAATAAAAAAGCGAGAACTAAGCATCCGCATATCCACTTTAGAGGCTTGCGATCCAGAAGAAATTTTCCGGGAAGAGATACGCACAATCCTTCAGCGCACCCTACAATCATTGCCCGAACAAACTCGCAGGATATTCGAGATGAGTCGTTTCGAAAACAAAACAGTGAAAGAAATCGCTATAGAAACCAACCTCACCGTAAAAGGAGTAGAATACCACATTACCAAGACTTTAAAAGTATTACGTATCAATCTAAAAGATTATCTTCCCTTATTCTATTTTCTTTTTTCTTGACTTTTCTCGTTTTTCCACTAGGGATCTATCTTGCAGCATCGTTTATTATTTATAAAGCGAAATTAATAGATACCATGAAGGAATTACTACAACGATACATAAAAGGAGAGGTTTCAGAGAAAGAAAGACTGAAAATAGCATCATGGTTAGACGAAAGCCCTGAAAACATGCGTGAATTTCTGGTTTTACGCAAATTATATGACATTTCACTTTGGCAAGCCAATACAGATAAGACAAATTCCGTAAAGAAAGTACATTATTCCATACGGAAGATAATGGCCGAGATCTTAAAAATCGCAGCCATCTTTCTAATCGGCTTTTGGGGAAGCAAACAACTGCAGATACAACAATCGAACAAGAAACAAATGCAAACCATTCATGTCCCTGCCGGACAACGGGCAGAGGTCACCTTAGCCGATGGTACGCATGTATGGCTAAACTCTCGCTCAACCCTAAAATTTCCTGAACAATTCAGCGCAAACACCCGAAACGTGGAATTAGACGGCGAAGGTTACTTCTCTGTCCAGCACAATGAAAATAGTCCATTTACCGTACATACCCAAAATCATGATGTTCAAGTATTAGGTACAGAGTTCAATGTAAAAGCTTACCATAACACATCCTTGTTCGAAACCGCCCTTTTAAAGGGTAGTGTAAAAATCAGTTCCCCTAATTTAAGAAATGGATTACAACTCAAGCCTAATGAAATCGTTAGTATAGAGAATAGGATGCTCAAGAAATCTACAATTAATAATAGCGACTATTTTAAATGGAAAGAAGGCCTGTTCTGTTTTGAGAATGAATCAATCCAAGATCTAATAAAGAAACTAGAACTTTATTATGATACTACGATTGAGATCCAACGTCCCTCATTGTTGAAACATCACTATTCCGGCAAATTTCGTATTCAAGATGGAATAGAGCATGTATTAAAAGTACTTCAGTTAAAACATAAATTCACATACATCAAAGATGACGATAAGAATCTAATAATCATAAAGTAAGAACAGAATGTTAACCTTATAAATCATGTATGCCTATGAGATAAAAAATATCAAAAAAGAAACGGTATATAAAAACCGGGAAATGCGGCAACACTCCCCGGAAAGAATCAATACCACATGCACTTAAATCATCAGTATCAAATTCAAGAGTTACAAATGTATGAAAAATCAAACAAAAAGAGTTATGAAGTTAACTTTTATAACACTATTTCTATCAACCACAGGAATGTTTGCATCTGTTAATTCGCAAAATACACGGGTCAATATCCATGTGAACAATGCAAACACTCAAATTGTCTTAAACGAAATCGAAAAACAAACAGACTATCTCTTTGTGTACGACACCAAAGAAATAGATCTAAATCGTAAGGTTTCCGTAGAGGCGCAAAATAAAACCGTAGCAGATGTGTTATCATCTGTCTTTACCCAAACAGACATCTCATATGCGATGGAGGGTAATAACATCATGTTAATGCGAAAAAACACTTCTGTTACACAACAGAGTAACCGGAGAATTACCGGTGTTGTGAAAGACGCAATTGGTGAACCTATCATTGGAGCAAATATCGTGGAGAAGGGAACCACAAACGGTATAATCACCGACATTAACGGAAATTTCAGCCTTATGGTCTCCGAGAACGCCATCTTGCAAATTTCCTATATCGGATATCAGACACAAGAAATCCCGACCAAAGGGCAGACGAACATCCAAATTACCATGAAGGATGACGCACAAGCATTGGATGATGTCGTTGTTATCGGTTATGGTACGCAACGCAAGAAAGACGTAGCCGGATCTATCTCTTCCATATCTACGAAGGATTTATCTATTCAATCATCCGGGAATATACAGAACCTTCTTCAAGGTAGGTTATCCGGTGTGTCCGTAACAACTTCCGGCGTAGCTGGCGATGCTCCTGCTATCCGTATTCGAGGTGTCGGAACACTGAATAATAACAGCCCGTTGTATGTCATTGATGGTTTTCCTACAAAAAGCGAGATCGCATCCCAAATAAATCCTTCAAGTATAGAGTCTGTACAAGTATTGAAGGATGCTTCCTCCGCCTCTATCTATGGTTCCCAAGCAGCTAACGGGGTTATCTTAATCACGACAAAGCAAGGTAAAGAAGGAAAACCTACCGTTGACGTAAAAGTAAACGTAGGCGTGCAACTTCCCACCAACTTGCCGGAAATGCTAAACTCCCAACAATATGGAGAAGTCTTGTGGAACGCAATGAGAAACGCCGGGTTAACACCACAGCATGACCAATATGGCAACGGAGCTACACCCGTCATTCCTGATTATATTCTACCGGCAGGAGCCATGGAAGGCCAGGTAGATCTCAGCACTTATAATACTGCGGAAAATCAATTTATGCGCGCTAATAAGATCGGAACTAATTGGGCTGATGAAGTTTATCGCCCCGCACCGACTACAAACATTGATATCAGCGCACAAGGAGGTGGCAATGGGTCTAAATATTTCTTGAGCGCAAACTATTATAAACAAGAAGCTCTTGTAAAATGGGCGGGCTATGATCGCTTCTCTTTACGAGCCAATTCTCAATTTAAGATTTTGAGCTTCGCCACATTAGGATCAAACCTAAGCGCAACTTACTCTAAATACAAAGGAAGCAAATCAGACCATGAGGCCGTACGTATGGCTCCGCTTATTCCGGTTTACGACGTAGAAGGTAATTGGGCCGGAACAAAAGCTAATGGTTTAGGTGATTCCAAGAATCCGGTAGCCCAACTTTATAATCAAAGAGAGAATTACAATGACAACCTCAACTTGTTAGGTAATTTGTATTTGGATATCAATTTCTTGAAATACTTCCAATTCAAGACAAATGTCGGCGTAAACGTTGAGGATAGCGGCTCCAAAGAGTTCAATCCAAAAACTTATTGGAACAAAGGAGACGCAAATACGCTAGTGAATTCTTTAAAGGAAGCAAGAGGCCGTAAATCAGAATTGGTTTGGAACAATACTTTGACCTTCACGAAAAAATTTCGTGAAACACATAATCTGAATGTTTTGCTAGGTACAGAAGCCATTAGTTCTAAAATAGAGAATCTCTCTGCTTATAGAAGTAATTTTATTATCGAGGATCCCGATTATAGATACCTTGACGCTGGCGAATCCAACAAGGACAATACAGGCAACGCAAATGAATACGCTTTGTTCTCTCTGTTCGCACGTGTCAATTATCAATATAAAGACAAATATTATTTAGGGGCTATTATTCGTCGAGATGGGTCCTCACGTTTTGGTGCGAATCATAGATATGGCTACTTCCCAGGGGTAAACGCCGCATGGAGACTTACGGAAGAAAACTTCATGAAAGGGCAAGATATTCTTAGTGATTTGAAAATCAGAGCCAGTTACGGTTTGACAGGAAATCAGGATATCGATAACTACGCATTTGCGTCCATGTATTATACGAATATCTCAACTAGCAGCTATCCTATAGCGGGAGATCCAAACTCTGTCACTCAAGGTATCAGTAAGGAGAGCATTGGTAATCCGGATCTTAAATGGGAGACGACTACACAAACAAACATTGGTATCGACGCAGGTCTTTTTAATAATAAACTGAATTTGTCATTCGATTTCTACCATAAATATACTACCGACATCTTGCAAAGAATTACTTATCCTTCTACCGGAGGAGTGGCAAGTGCCCCATTTATGAATATCGGTGAAATGCAAAATAACGGATATGAATTGAATATCAATTTCCAGAATACGACAGACTATGGTTTCCGGTACGAATTAGGGCTCATTTTGTCCGGATATCGTAATGAGGTAAAGAAATTAGCTTCAAATCAATTCATATCGAACACATATACAAGAACAGAAGTAGGTCATCCGATTTCCTCTTTCTATGGCTATGTGATCGATGGTATTTTCCAAACACAAGGCGAGGTCGACTCGCATGTAGAACAGTCAGACAAAGCAATCGGCCGTTGGAAATATAGAGATGTGAATAATGACGGAAAAATAGACAGCCAAGATAGGGCCTATATCGGTAATCCTCACCCTGATTTCGAGTACTCTTTGAGTTCACGCTTCTATTACAAGAACTTCGATTTGTCTCTTTATATCCAAGGCAGTCAAGGAAATGATATTTGTTTCGCATCGAAAGGCGGTAGGGATGGCCTTGATTTCTGGGGAGATTATTTCAATAAAAGTACCCGTATATTGAATACTTGGACTCCTGAAAACAGAAATGCGGAACTGCCGGAGATCAATATCTTGAATCCAAATGATGAGGCAGGTAAGGTTTCTTCATACTTAATTGAAGATGGTTCTTATATTCGTTTGAAACAATTAGAATTAGGATATACCCTTCCAAAACAAACGCTTTCGAAAATTGGACTCCAGCAATGTCGTGTTTATTTGAATGCGGAAAACTTATTGACATTGACAAAGTATAACAACATTGATCCCGAGGTTAAGAACGGCGATGACAAGAATATGGGTGTCGATTATATGAATAATATGCCACTAGCACGCGTATTCTCCATTGGTTTCAATTTATCATTCTAATACTTAAAATTAAACAAACATGAAAAATCTATTTCATATAGCGAAAAAAACGTTCACATGGGTAACCGTCACGATGGCTGTTAGCCTGTTTAATGGTTGTTCTGATTTTTTGGATAAACAACCATTAGGCAAATTGAATGAGTCTGTATTAACAGATGAAAGTACCGTGAATAAACTCCTTATTGCCTGCTATAGTCCATTAAACGGATTTATCAACGGAGTTTGGGGAATAACAAGTGGGCCGGATAATGTCTTCTATGGAGATATGTGCGCTGGAAATATCCATAAAGGAAGTACTACCGGCGATCAAGGCGAACTGCTACAGATGGAGCGTTATGTCGCTACTGCTGAAAATGGTCGTATCCGGGATAAATGGATACTGGTATATGGAGCTATTGAGCGTTGCAACGACGTACTTCGTATGCTGAATGATAATAAAATTGATGGCTTATCAGAAGAAAGTGAAATGGAAATTAGAGCAGAAGCCCGTTTCCTAAGAGGATATTATCATTTTGAAGCGAAAAAAATCTGGAACATGGTCCCTTATATTGATGAATACGTAGAAGATCCGCAAAGAAGGGTTCCCAATGACAAAGATATTTGGCCTAATATTGAAGAAGACTTCTCTTTTGCTACCGGAATTTTACCGGATAATCAGAGTGAGCCTGGAAGACCTACGAAAAACGCCGCTAAAGCGTTCTTGGCCAAGGCTTATTTATTCCAGCAAAAATATAGCGAAGCAAAAGTTTTATTAGACGAAGTCATCACTAGCGGAAAATATAAGTTACTTGACAATTATTTTGATAACTTCAATGCGGAGCAAAACAATAACGCAGAAGTGGTATGGTCTAACCAGGTAGCGGTAAATGTAGCGGGAGCTGGTTACGATCGTAGCCAACGTGGTTTCGACTTATCTTATCCCAATGCTCCAGATCAACCAAACTTAAGTGGAGCCGGATTCCAACAACCTACTTTCGACTTAGTAAATGCCTATCAAGTAGACGAAAATGGCCTACCCATGATTGACACTTACGCTGACCATGAATTCAAAAACGACCAAGATATCGAATCTAGCGAGGCATGGGAACCGGATATGGAAACCCCTGTAGATCCGAGATTAGACTGGGTCGTTGGTCGTAGAGGCGTTCCATATCATGATTGGGGATTGCACCCAGGAAAAGCTTGGATCAGGGATCAAGTCAGCGCAGGTCCTTATAACCAAAAGAAATGGATTATATTAGAAAGCCAACTTGCTACATACGCTTATGACAATACGGCAAAATTTAACGCAATGAATTTCAATATTATTCGATACGCTCAAGTATTATTGTGGGCAGCGGAATGTGAGGTAGAGGTTGGTAACCCTGAGAAAGCAAAAGAATATGTCAATATGATTCGTCAAAGGGCAAAAGACGGATCTTACGTGAGATTAGGAGATGAAGCGCCTTTTGGCAATGGTCCAGCTGCCGCCAATTATAAAGTGGATATCTATAAGGATTCATGGGCAGGACTAAGTAAAGATGTATTACGAAAACGTGTACGATTTGAAGAACGCTTGGAACTTGCGTTAGAAGGTCATTTCTTCTTCGATTTGGTACGTTGGGATATCGCTGAGGATTTTTTAAATAAATATATCGAAAGAGAAAAAAGACATATCCAATATTTAAATGGAGCCGTTTTTGATAAGAACCATCGCTATTACGCTATTCCTCTAACTGAAATAGATAGAAGCTATGTCGATGGTAAACCGACGTTGACACAGAATCCGGGATATTAATTATAGTAAGTGTGAGGGGGTATCATAATATCCCCTCCACTTTTATCTACAAAAGATTTGAATATGACACAATATTTAAAGTCACTTTATCTATGCATTTGTTTACTGGGGGGATTTATATCTTGTCAAACAAATGAAAGTATCACTCAAGATGAGGAGATACAAACAATCATGGAAGGAATCTCGAATCAAGCGGGTCAAGAAAAAAATCCTTATCTGACAGCAGGAGATAAAACCTACATAATAGGTACGCAAGATGGAAACTTCCCTGATCTTGGTGGACATACTCCCGGAGAGATGGGAGGAGTTTGGAATCATTTGATCAAGCTATTAGATGGCTTTTGGGTAAAAATGACAGATAATAAAGGTAATTCTTGTTGGTTGGAAAACGCAATACAATATACGAATTATCCTTTTGGAAGTAAATTTGAGTACGCTCCTTTATTTAATAATAGTATCCGTGTCAATCGTTTCCAATTTTGCCCACAAGGAAAAAATGGTGTTGTTATTACCTATACCATCGAAAATGTATCGGATTCAGAGCAAACGGTCCTTTTTGATTTTGTCGCAAAAACAGATTTGTTGCCTGTATGGTCATCCGGGACAATCGGGTTAAAAGACGCAAATGATGTCGTGAACTGGGATGCCCAAGATGCCATTTTTAAAGCGAAAGATTTAGGTAATAACTGGAACGTGATTTGGGGAGCGGATCAACATACGAGTATTTATCAACTAGATACTCCTACTTATATAAATACGCAAGGAACGGGTAAAAGTGCCTCTTCTACTTATACGATTACACTTCCTAAGAATCAGGAGAAAAAACTTTCTTTCGTCATCGCAGGATCAAAAGACAGTGAGGAGGATGCCCTAAAAAGTTACAAAGACATCTTAGCGAACCATTCCGAAATGTTGGAAGATAAAAAAATGTATTACACCCAACTATTAGAGAGAGGACGGATTAACATTCCAGATAAAAAGTTACAAGAGGTTTATAACTGGTGCAAAATCAATACGGAATGGCTTGCGGCAGATATGGAAAGTGCAGGACGCTTTCTGGGAGCGGGCGCAATTGAATATCCATGGTTATTCGGTTGTGATAATTCTTATTCATTACAAGGCCTTGTCGCTACAGGTGACCAAAAATTAGCAAAAGAGACATTGAGAGTTATCAAAGAGATGTCAGAGAAAGCCAATAGGAATGGCCGTATTTTGCATGAAATGGCATTCAACGCATTCGTCAGCCACAAAGGAAATACTCAAGAGACTGCTCATTTTGTCATCGCTGTATGGAATGTTTATAAATGGACTGGTGATAACAAATTCCTTGCAGATATGTATCCTTATATGCAAAAAGGTCTGAACTTCCTTTTGAAAGATATGGATACAAATAAGAATATGTTCCCCGAAGGGTATGGAATCATGGAAGTTAGAGGATTAAATGCGGAATTGATTGATGTCTCTGTTTATACCCAGCAAGCACTGGAAGTTATGTCGCAGATTGCCTTAATAATGGGAGAAGAAGCATTTGCCAGTGAGTGCGCCTCGCAAGCAATCGATTTGAAAGAAAGGATAAACGACCTATTTTGGGATAAGGATTTAGAAATTTATTGTGATTTTTATGGAACGAGAGAGCAAGCCTTAGAAACGACTAAAGGTGCTATCGAACAGGTTCGTAATACAGAATACAGGTGGGATGTTGCCGAGGTTTCCTTACAGGAATATGAGGATAGCAAGAAAAAGCATATCGCAATGTATGAGGATATGTATAAACAATTTGAAGCGTATCCAACTGGTATTATGAAAGGATGGTTAACTAACAAGAATTGGGTAATAAGCACTCCAATAGAAACTCATATTGCCTCAGAAGACAGAGCTATTCGGCAATTGGATAAAGTACGAAAAGAGCATTGCGGCGAATATGGTCCTTATTTATCCGCAGTCGAAAGAGATCGCATGATGACTATCGCAACAGGCGTACAAGCGATGGCCGAATGCGCTTACGGACGTGTAGATGAGGCTTTATGGTATATCAATCGCATCGTCGATACATTTGGCCGTACACTTCCGGGATCAATTAATGAGATGATGCCTGATTATGGCTGCCCTGTTCAAGCATGGACCATCTATGGTATAGCAACACCTTTGATTCGTTATATATATGGCATACAACCAGAAGCCTATAAAAAGACCTTGACCCTAAGTCCTAATTTACCATCAGATTGGGACTTTATTGAAATGAAAGATCTTCCTGTTGGAAATAATAAGATTAATTATAAAGTAAAACAACTGGAAGATGGATTGGAAATCACGTTAGATACAACTGAAAAGGATTGGAGTTACCTATTAAGACCGGTAAAACAACCTATCAAGCGATTTATCGTGAATGGTAAGGAACAACGGATTTAGAGAGAGACGGGGCATGCCCCGTCTCCACATATAGACACCGCCTCATAATGATCTAAAATTAAAACAGATAACCCCAACTATTTTGAGTAAATAGAACTTAGTCTGAATTCCGTATTCAAGACCTCTTTCCACTCTAACCTTTTACTATCAATGCGATAAATGGATAACAATCAATTTCTTTCATCCCATATTATACTTGAGATAACCGGAAAGCGGGGAAAATGAAAGTATGATTACTTTAACTATTTTTCTATCAAAAATTCCTACTTTTACCGCTAAATCTGTATTGAAGATGAAAGGAGACGATTTTAATATCATTTATGAACGGAATTACCGACGGTCATTCCTGTTCACCAAATCATATGTACATGATGACATGGTGGCTGAGGATATCGTAGCTGAATCGCTTGTAAAATATTGGCGACTGGTCTCTGCTGGAGAAAACGAGATAACAGAAGCCTTATTGCTCACGATTTTGAAAAATAAAGCCCTTAACTATTTACGCCATAAAGCCATACATGATGCCGCTATTGAAAATTTAGAGGAAATAAAAAATAGAGAACTAAGCATTAGAATTTCCACACTCGAGGCTTGCGATCCGAAAGAGATCTTCTCTGATGAGGTCAATAGGATCATCCACAAAACTTTAAAAAACTTACCAGAACAAACTCATCGAATATTCGAGATGAGCCGCTTCGAGAATAAAACCGTAAAAGAAATAGCGGATGAGACAAACCTCACCATAAAAGGTGTAGAATACCACATAACCAAGGCTTTAAAAGCTTTGCGTATCAACTTGAAAGACTATCTACCCTTATTTTATTTTCTTTTTTCTTAATTTTTTTCATTTTTCCACTAGGGATTTAGCGCACAGCGTTGTTTTTATAATAGAAAATAAATTAACAGACATTCATGGAGCAATTACTACAACGGTACATAAGAGGTAAGGTTTCCGAAGAAGAGAGACTGAAAGTAGTGTCATGGCTGGACGAAAGTCCTGATAACATGCGTGAATTTCTGGCTTTACGTAAATTATATGATATTTCACTTTGGCATACGGATACAGAGCAAAAAACACTTCATAAAAAATTCATTCCAACAATTCGACGTATCGCAATCGAAACACTAAAAATAGCAGCGATCTTTTTAATTGGAATCTTTGTTACTAAACAATTCGTAGAACAAAAGGTAGAGGATATACAAATACAAACCATCCATGTACCCACAGGTCAGCGAGCTGAGTTAACTTTAGCGGACGGGACACATGTTTGGCTCAACTCTCGCTCGACATTGAAATTTCCTAATAAATTCGGCACAAATAAACGGAACGTAGAACTTAACGGAGAAGGGTATTTTTCTGTACATCATGACAAAAAACGTCCTTTTACCGTACAAACCGAAAAATACGCAATTCATGTATTGGGTACCGAATTTAATGTTAAGGCATATCACAACAGTCCTTTATTTGAGACAGCATTATTAAATGGCAGCGTAGAAATATCTTCCTTAACTATGCCGAAAAGATTACGCCTAAAGCCGAACGAGATGGCGATCGCAAGTCAGGAAGGATTAAATACATCCCATATTCCTGACTACAACTACTTTAAATGGAAAGAGGGATTATTCTGTTTCGAAGACGAGTCGATCCAAAGTTTAATAGAAAAGTTACAGCTTTATTATGATATTAAAATTGATGTTCAACGACCATCCTTACTTCAATACCGTTATTCCGGCAAATTCCGTATCAAAGACGGAATTGACCATGTATTGAAAGTATTACAATTAAAACATAAATTCACTTATACAAAAAATGAAGAGACGAATCTAATCGTGATAAAATAAATATTTAGTCGTTAACCTTTTAAATACAGAATATAGAGAATGAAAACATAACAAACAATTAACAGCACAAATTACACAAAAAGGGAGATGCTGCAACATCCCCCTTCCGTAAGTCAGTACCAGACTTGCGAAAATAAATTCATTTAGTACTAACAAATAAGACATTACAAATGTATGAAAAAAATTTGTAACGGGCATTTTATGTCCCCTTTTAACACAGAAGACAAAACATTTCGAATAATGAGATTAACATTCATTGCATTATTTGTATTCAGTTTCAGCTTACTCGCATCCGTACATTCACAAACGATGTGCATCAATATCAATGCTAATAATGAATCTACGCATTCAATTTTAGAACAGATAGAACAGCAAACTGATTATTTATTCATTTATAATACAAATGAAATCGACTTAAACCGTAAAGCATCCGTACACGCTCAAGACCAAACGGTAATGGATGTTTTGTCACAAATTTTCAGAAACACGAATATTGGATATGCGATTGAAGGCAGTAATATCATGTTGATGAAGAAAGATGAAAAAGCAGAACAACAACAGGATAACAATAAGGTCTCAGGAACAATTACAGATAAATCCGGAGAACCTATTATCGGTGCTAACGTCGTTATAAAAGGAACAACTAACGGAACTATTACAGATATAGATGGTAATTATACGTTAGATGTTCCTGTTTCTGCCATCTTGCAGATTTCCTATATCGGATATTTGACACAAGATGTTCCTGTAAATGGGAAACAACAAATCAATATTCGTTTAGTAGAAGATACGCAACAATTAGACGAGGTGGTAGTGGTTGGCTACGGTACACAGAAAAAAGGGGAATTAACTTCATCTATTTCCAGCATAAAAAGTGAAACATTCATTCAAGGTTCAGTGCAAGACGCAGCCCAGTTGCTTCAAGGAAAGGTTGCGGGACTTGGCATTGTCATGCCAAATGGTGATCCGACGTCTTCATCCCAAATTGTATTGCGTGGTATCGGCTCACTAAAAGGAGACCGGGTGCCATTAGTTATTGTCGATGGAGTTCCGGGTGATATGAGCACTGTTGCACCAGAAGATATCGAAAGCATAGATGTTATAAAAGACGGCTCAGCCGCCGCCATTTATGGAACCAGAGGAAATAATGGTGTTATTTTCATCACCACAAAAAAAGTGAAAGGAGAGATACCTGTAACTATTGATATTCAAGCTTATGTCACTACCCAGCAAATCAAAAAAAGATTAGATATGATGGATGCCAATCAATACCGTCAATTAGTAAAACAAGGGAAACCCGGCGCTATTGATTATGGTTACGACACAGATTGGCTAGACCAGATATTAAGGACTCCTATTTCTTACGTAACTAATGCCAGTCTACGCGGAGGTAATCGCAACTCTAATTATATCGCAAACATAAACTATAAGTCTGGCCAAGGCATTATCAAACGCTCAGACAATAGAGTATTAACCACACGATTGGAAATCAACCACTCTATGTGGGATAACTTATTAAAGTTTAATTTAAACATCATGGGTAAAGAACAAAGATATACAGCCTTAGGAGATGGCAAAAGCTTCAATGGGGAAATTTACCGAAATGCGTTAATCAATATTCCAACTGAACGTCCGAAAGACGATAACGGAAACTGGATTGAACATCCGACAATGAACGGATATATGAATCCGGTAGCTGCGCTATATGAAAGTAATGGCGAGAATAAAAGTACCCAATTACGTACATTCGGAACCGTTACATTGACTCCCATGGATGAATTTTTCGTAAAAGCATTAGTGTCGAGAACCTCTTATAATCAAACCCGCGGATATGCTGAAACTAAAAAACACATATCAACTGTCCGCAATGGCAAAAACGGGTTTGCTTCTCGTGGAACAACAGCTTCTATCGATAATCTGTTAGAGATCACAGCCCAATACAAAAATAATTTTGGTGCTCATAATCTTACTGGTTTAGCGGGTTATTCTTATCAAGACAATACCTATGAAAATTATTGGATGCAAAACTGGGATTTTCCATCCGATCAATATAGCTATAATAATATGGGCGCTGGAGCTGCCTTAAAAAGAGGAGAAGTTGAGGAAAAGTCTGAAAAAAACAAGTCTAAGTTAATCGGTGTATTTGCTCGTATCAACTATAGTTTCAATGATCGTTATTTAGCATCTGTCAGTATCCGTCATGAAGGAGCTACACAATTCGGAGCTAATTATAAATGGGGAAATTTTCCGGCTGTATCCGTAGGTTGGAATATACATAATGAGGAATTCATGAGCTCCTTACGTTTTATCAGTAGCTTGAAAGCTCGTTTAGGTTTTGGTGTAACGGGTTCAATTCCTGAAGATCCATATATGTCATTAAGCCGCTTGACCAGCGATAAGAATCTCTATACTGGTTCTGGCTGGCTTCCTTCATTAAAACCTTCAAGTAACGCAAATCCAAACCTGCGTTGGGAAAAAAAAGAAGAGTGGAACTTAGGAGTAGACTTCGGCGTTCTTGATAACCGTATCAGTGGATCTATAGACCTTTATAAACGCACGACAAAAGATATGCTATGGAACTATCAAGTAGCCACTCCTCCTTATTTATATCAGGAAATCCTCGCAAACGCAGGAACTATGCAAAATAAAGGACTAGAGATACACCTCAGTGCAATCCCAGTACAAACAAAAGAATTCTCATGGACAACTAGCTTTAATTATTCGACCAACAAAAATAAGTTGGTTGCCCTATCAAACGAGGAATTCCAATTAAAATCCGGTTATATAGAAGATGGCTGGACTGGCGAACCTATCCAACAATATACCCATCGAATATTTGAAGGGGGTGAGGTTGGTAATTTCTACGGTTTTAAAACTATTGATATAGATAACGAAGGACGTTGGATTATTGAAGATAAAAACGGTAATCCAAAACCGATCTCAGAGCAACAAGCAGAAGATAAAAAAATTATTGGAAATGGCCTGCCCAAACACCTATTAAGCTGGGATAACAGTTTTACCTTCAAAAATTTCGACTTAGGTATAACTATGCGAGGTGCATTCGACTATGACATCCTCAACTACCCCCGCATGTTTTATGAATGTCCTGTAAACTTGACCCGGGGAAATTTGCTTGCCACAGCTTATGAACCGAAGTACGGAAAGACTGTACTAAACGACCAACAGGAACTTCAATATGTTAGCTATTTCATCGAAAGAGGAAACTTTTGGAAAATTGATAATATCACCATTGGTTATACCTTAAAACTTAAGAATGATTATTTAAAAAGGATACGTATATACGCAACCGGTAATAACCTATTCACATTTACAGAATACAGTGGATTAGACCCTGAGGTTAATACGCAAGGACTTAATCCCGGATGTGATGAATTAGGCCGTTACCCTTCTACACGTTCCTTTACTTTAGGCGCAATGTTTACTTTTTAAAATAAATAAACTCATGAATACAATTAAAAAACATATAAATATTTTATTATTAGGTTGCTGTTCATTGAACTTTATTTCCTGCACAGACCTAACCGAAGAAATCTTCTCTGACATTACTGAAGATAGTTATAAATATGAAGCTGGAGACGCAACTAAAGTAGTTGGTGCCGCTTATACCAATCTTCAAGATTGGGGATATTGCGGTTCCGGACAAGCTCCAATGCTGAGTCAAGAAATATGTACCGATGCCGCAGTGTTCCCCGCTAATGGTTCCGGTTGGGATGATGGAGGTGTATTTCGTAGAATGCATCAACATTCATGGAACTCCGAACAATTACAAGTGAATCGTTTATGGGAAGTTTGCTATTCCGGAATTATCTTGGCAAACCGGGCTATCAGCATTATCAACCAAGATGATTTTCCTTTTGCCGCTAATGAAAACAAGGCTGCCATGATCGCTGAATCTCGAGCATTACGTGCTTTCTATTACTGGTACATCATGGATAATTTTGGAGATGCTCCTTTAGTCACGGAACCCACCTCAGAATTACCTGTAAAAACATCCCGGAAGGATCTTTATGATTTTATAGTCAAAGAACTAAAAGAGTCTTTCAGCGATCTCCCAACAGAGAAAAATGAATCTAATTATGGAAGATTCACATTATGGGGAGCTAAAGCCCTCCTCGCTAACGTATATTTGAACGCAGAAGTATATACAGGTGATCCCCAATGGAATGCTTGTATTCAAGAGTGTGATGATATTATTAATTCCGGAAAATATAGTTTAGACATTAATTATAGCGATCCATTTAAGGCACACAATGAAAACTCATTAGAAAATATATTAGTCATTCCTTATGATGAAATATTTGCCACTGGATTTAACTATCATTTAGCCGCCTTACACGGAGCAAACCAAAAAACGTATGATCTAGTTGGAAGCCCTTGGGGAGCTGGGGCCTATAAAGGAATACCTCAATTCATCGACACCTATGATCCAGATGACGAACGTTTAAATGCGACTTGGCTAGGAGGTCCCCAATACGCATCTGACCGGACACCTCTCACAGGCTCTTATGACTTAATGGGACAACCGCTTATCTTCGTCAACAAAATGCCCAACGGAATTTTCACTGGTGAGGCAGAAGGATATCGCTGGTTAAAATATGAGGTTGAGATGGGAGCCAGAAGTGAACTAAATAATGATTTGGTCTTATTCAGACTTACGCAAGTCCATATGATGAAAGCAGAATGCCTTTTACGTACTGGGAAAGCAGATCAAGCAGCGTCTATTGTAAGTATGGTCAGAAAAAGAGCTTTTAAAGAACATCCTGAAAAAGCAATTGTCTCAGGAGCGCAATTACAAGAAAAATCCTGTTATAAATACGGTACGGTAGAAAACTATGTATTAACTTCGCAAAATCAAGTTTATCCGGAAAAATTCGGACGTTTCTATGATGAACTAGGTTGGGAATTCGCTGGAGAATCTTATCGCCGGAGAGATATGATACGTTTCGGTCATTTCACAAAAGCTAAATGGTTATCTCATGAGCCGAATGGAGATTATAAAACGGTATTTCCCTTACCTCAAAAAGTAGTAGATACCAATCCGAATCTGGAACAAAATCCGAATTATCAATAATAACATAGAGGGTATGTCTCTATATTGACATACCCTCCTTTAATCTCAATTTCTAAAGCTATATGAAGCAATACCTTTTACTCGCTGCGTCTGCCTTTCTTTTGCAAGGGTGCCAGACCTCTAAAGAAGATATAAAGGAACAGCCTTTGAAAATGATCGAGCAGATCGATTTCTCTCATGTGAAAATCAATGATAACTTTTGGTCACCCAGACTCAGTAAACATGTCTCGGCGACCTTGCCTGTCTGTATCGATCAAATAGAGAATCAAACCGGGCGTATCCGTAATTTCGAGAATGCAGCGAAAGGGGAAGGAGAGCATTCCGGCATTTTCTTTGATGATTCCGATGTATATAAAGCGTTAGAAGGTATGGCTTATAGCCTGATCAACAATCCGGATCCCGAGCTGGAGAAGAAGGCGGACGAATGGATTGATAAATTCGCTGCCGCCCAACAACCAGATGGCTACATCAATACCTTCTATACACTCACCGGATTGGATAAACGGTGGACCAATATGGACAAACATGAGATGTACTGTGCCGGACATATGATTGAGGCTGGAGTGGCGTATTATCAAGCTACTGGAAAGCGCAAGTTATTAGACGTATGTATCCGCATGACAGATCATATGATGAGCCAATTCGGTCCGGGAAAAAGACATTGGGTACCGGGACATGAGGAAATAGAACTGGCGCTTGTCAAGCTTTATCAAACCACCCAAGAGCAGAAATATCTGGATTTCGCTTATTGGCTGCTGGAGGAACGTGGACACGGTCACGGCACTATGGGTGATGAAGGTAAATGGGACCCGGTTTACTATCAAGATATCGTTCCCGTCCGGCGACTTACCGATATCTCCGGGCATGCGGTACGATGTATGTATTTGTATTGCGGTATGGCTGATGTGGCTGCCTTGAAGAATGATACGGGATATATAGCCGCCATAGATCGTCTATGGGATGATGTGGTACACCGCAATATGTATATCACCGGGGGAATCGGTTCATCCCGGGATAACGAAGGGTTTACGGAGGATTACGATTTACCGAACCTAGATGCTTATTGCGAGACTTGCGCTTCTGTCGGAATGGTGCTTTGGAACCAACGTATGAACCAACTTACCGGAGACTCTAAATACATCGACGTACTGGAACGTTCTTTATATAACGGTGCGCTTGCCGGTATCTCCTTGGGTGGAGACCGTTTCTTCTATGTCAATCCGCTGGAATCTAAGGGTGATCACCATAGACAAGAATGGTATGGTTGCGCTTGTTGCCCAAGTCAGCTTTCACGCTTCTTGCCTTCTATCGGAAATTATATCTACGCCTCCTCCGATGATGCGTTATGGGTAAATCTATATATCGGAAATACGGGGCAAATACGGATAGGAGAGACTGATATCCTATTAACACAAGAAACGGACTATCCGTGGGATGGATCGGTAAAACTAACAATTTCTACGTCTCAGCCTTTGGAGAAAGAGATACGCCTCCGCATTCCGAATTGGTGCAAAACCTATGATTTAAGTATCAATGGTAAGAGAATAAACGTGTCTGAGGAAAAAGGCTATGCGGTAATCAAGGATTGGAAATCGCAAGATGTAATCGCTCTAGATATGGATATGCCCGTGGAAATTGTTGCGGCAGATCCGCATGTCAAGGAAAATTTCGGCAAACGGGCGATTCAACGAGGGCCACTTGTATACTGCATGGAAGAAATAGACAACCCGGAATATTTCGATCAAATCCAGTTGAGCCCAAGTACAACATTCCAGACAGCCTTCGTTTCCGATATATTGAATGGGATAAAAACAATTAAAACAAACGGTAGGGCACAATCTGCTACCTTCATTCCCTATTATGCGTGGGATAACCGTAAAGCAGGAAAAATGAGGGTATGGATCCCCTATAACGAATAACTAAAAAAGCATCAAAATGAAGTATTTATTAACGATAACATTATCAAGCCTAATCTCAATTACCTCCTTTTCTGCCACTTTGCCGGGAAATGAAGGTTCTATCAACATTAATTACCCGAACAATCGTTATCCATTAGCCTCTAAGCCTTATATAGAGTTGCCTATTGGGGATGTTAAACCTGCGGGTTGGCTAAAAATCCAAATGGAACGAATGTGTACGGGAATGACCGGCCATCTGGATTCTATCTATACGAAAGTAATGGGACCGCGTAACGGTTGGTTAGGCGGAGATGGAGACGTATGGGAACGAGGCCCATACTGGATAGATGGCTTACTACCTTTGGCTTACATCATGAATGATGAGGCCTTGATCCAAAAAGTAAAGCCTTGGGTTGAATGGACATTGGCCTCTCAAAAGCCTAACGGATATTTCGGGCCAGATACAGACAGAGACTATGAACCCGGCTTACAACGGGATAACGCACAAGATTGGTGGCCCAAAATGGTTATGCTCAAAGTTCTGCAACAATATTATTCCGCTACCAACGATCAAAGAGTTATCTCGTTCCTCACTAATTATTTCAAATACCAGCTTTCTGAACTACCTAAAAGTCCTCTGGGAAAATGGACTTTCTGGGCTGAACAACGAGGAGGGGATAATCTGATGGTCGTATATTGGCTTTATAATATCACGGGGGATCCTTTCCTTCTGGAGTTAGGAGAGTTAATCCATAAGCAAACCTTCAATTGGACCGACGTGTTCTTGAACCAAGATCATTTAGCCCGGCAAAACAGCCTGCATTGTGTAAATCTCGCCCAAGGATTCAAGGAACCTGTCATTTATTACCAACAGAGCCATAATCCTCAAAATCTGGAAGCGGTTAAGGAAGCTGTACGGAAAATGCGCCATACGATTGGTTTTCCTACAGGATTATGGGCGGGAGATGAACTTTTACGTTTCGGTAACCCGACACAAGGATCGGAACTCTGTACCGCTGTCGAGATGATGTTCTCTCTCGAGAAAATGTTAGAGATAACCGGAGATGTCCAGTGGGCTGATCATTTAGAGAAAGTCGCATACAATGTACTGCCAACACAGATCAAGGATGACTTTTCCGCACGACAATATTATCAGCAAGTCAATCAAGTAGCGATCACTTGCGAAGGACGTAACTTTGTCTCACCACACGAGGACACAGACATTGTTTTCGGAGAATTGAGCGGTTATCCTTGTTGTACCTCCAATCTACATCAAGGTTGGCCTAAATTCACACGACATCTATGGTTTGCCACCGCCGATAATGGCATCGCTTCACTTATCTACGCACCATCGGAAGTGACTGCCCAAGTGGGAAACGACATCACGGTTAAAATCGCAGAGAAGACCGATTATCCCTTTGAAGAAAAGATCGATTTCAATTTATCGTTCCCTAGCAAGAAAGACAAGAAAGCCTTTTTCCCTTTTCACTTGCGTATTCCCGCTTGGTGTAATAATCCCGTGATTACGATAAATGGCGAGGCTGTCTCTATCGCGGCTCACTCTGGCGAAATCGTACGAATCAACCGGGAATGGAAAGATGGCGATCATATCCAGCTAGAGCTACCCATGCGTATATCCACAAGCAATTGGTATGACGATGCGGTTGTCATCGAACGAGGTCCATTATTGTATTCCCTAAAGATGGATGAGAAATGGGAACGCAAGGTTGATCAACGCCCGGAGTCTTCACATAAAGGAGAATGGTATTATGAGGTCACCTCTACTTCAGCATGGAATTATTCCCTGATTCGCAAATATCTGAAAGAAGAAGAACTAGAGAAAAATTTCGTCGTTAGAAAGGCAGAGAACATAGCCCCTTACCCATGGAACCTAGAGAATGCCCCTATCACGATCAAAACAAAGGGACGGATCTTACCTTCATGGAATATGTTCAAAGGTTCCGCCGGCCCCGTAAATTTCTTCATGCAAGCCAACGAACCGATGGGTGATGAAGAGACGATCGAGTTAATTCCTTATGGCTGTACCACTTTACGTATAACCGAGTTCCCGGTACGATAAAATAATGTGCCAATGCTTATTCTACACAAAGAGTATTCGCATTGGCACATTGCCTACATTGGCACATTATTTCAATTCTTCTTCATCGTATAATCCTTCACCCCCAAGGAATCATACGCCTGCAAAAGCGCCTCGTCATTATCGGAAATCATTAACAACTTATCATTCTCCTTTAATTCCGTATTTCCTTTCGGGATAAAATAGCGGCCTTCCCGTTTCACCATTACCGCCAAGGTATGATCGGGTAAAGTCAGCTGCATCAATTTATTTCCATGGGATAATACCGCCGGGGTAATATCGATCTCGCTCATTGCGCTCTTGATCTCCTCGGGAAGCTCGATGCCAAACTCATCCTTTCGTTCCGGCTCATCCACCATATCCAGCCATTTAGCGGCTTGGGTAACCGTGGTTCCTTGGATCAGCAAAGAAAGAATCGTGATAAAGAATACGATATTAAAGAACATACTAGCATGCTCGATCCCGGCGATCATCGGGTAAGTAGCGAAAATAATAGGAACCGCCCCGCGTAATCCCACCCATGAGATATACAGTTTACCTTTGAAGGAGAAATTCTTATAAGGTATCAAACAAAGGAACACGCTAATCGGACGGGCGATCAAGATCATAAAGACTCCCACCATAACACCTACACCCGTCACCGGTAATAACTCATGCGGGTTCACTAGCAAGCCTAACGTAAGGAACATCACGATCTGCCACAACCAAGCGAAACCGTCAAAAAACGTCCCCATACTTTTCTTGTGAACAATCTTAGCGTTACCAACCACCAAACCAGCGATATAAACCGCTAAATAGCCATTACCTTTACATAAGGTCGTAGCGGCGAAGGTGAAGAAAGCCGTAGCCAATAAAAGGATCGGATACAAAGACTCGTTATCTATATCGATCTTATTGATAATCAACACAGCCAGTCTCCCCAATAAGAAACCGGCGATAGCTCCCACCGATAATTGAATGACCAAGGATAGCCCGGCCTCCCAAATATTCATACCTCCGCTTTGTATGTAAGCGATCAGAAGCAAGGTAAGCATATAAGCCATCGGGTCATTACTACCACTCTCCAGCTCCAAGGTAGGACGCAGACGCTCTTTCAAATAAACCCCTTTACTGCGCAAGATGGAGAAAACCGAGGCTGAGTCCGTAGAGGACATGACCGCCGCCAGCAATAAAGATTCCGGGAAAGTCAACGTAACATATTTGCCAAATAAACCAAATAACCAATAGATAAACCCGCCCGTGATAAAAGTCGTGGCCAGCACCCCGAGCGTAGCCAATACCACACCTTGCGAGGCGATAGGTTTGACCTCCGCAACTTTCGTATCCATACCACCCGAGAACAAGATGATACTCAACGCCAACATGCCGATAAACTGGGCCACATTCGGATCGCTGAACTGGATGCCCAGACCATCGCTGCCAAACAACATTCCCACACCAAGGAACAACAACAAAGCGGGTAAGCCGAAACGATAACCGGCCTTACCGGCGAATATACTTAAAAACAGGATCACAGAAGCTATTAATAGCACTTGCTCAGGATTTTGAAACATACGCAAAACGGGTTTTATGATTAGTGATTTGATACTTTGTTACAAAGTTCGTAAACTTTTTGTAATTATAATCACACAAAAAGAAGAAATCCGGTCCCAAATTTACAGGAAGACCAGATTTATTCTTTCTATAGAAAAACAAATCTTTCTTACAAATTGTTCGAGAATTTTTCTATCTCGCATAGAATCATTACTTTTGGCAAACATACATATCCGCTTTATGAACAAAAAACATCTATTTACGCTGTTGTTCACATTACTCGTATGGACGAGCTGTAACAACCAACAACATTTTATTACCGACGCCGCTTACCGAGCTGAGGTCGAGAACGATTTCCAAGCGAAACAGGCCGCTCTGCCTAACGGAGACCTTTTCGCAGTATTTAACGATCAAATGACTCCCGAAGAGAGGGAGGCGTTAACCTTCATGTACGCCTATATGCCGATTGGAGACATCACGGACTATAGTGGCGATTTCTATTTGAAAAACATCCGTTCCTCTTTCCAAGCACGGAATGAGATGCCTTGGGGCGATAGCATCCCAGAGGATATCTTCCGCCATTTCGTATTGCCGGTACGAATCAACAATGAGAATCTGGATGAAAGCCGCATGGTTTTCTTTGATGAGTTGAAAGACCGGGTGAAGGGTCTCTCGTTGTACGACGCCGTACTGGAAGTGAATCACTGGTGTCATGAGAAGGTTATCTATACTCCTTCCGATGGGCGCACAAGTTCCCCTTTGGCATCCGTAAAGACCGCTTACGGTCGTTGCGGTGAGGAGTCTACCTTCACGGTAGCCGCTTTACGTTCCGTGGGTATCCCCGCGCGTCAGGTATATACGCCTCGCTGGGCGCATACGGATGATAACCACGCATGGGTAGAAGCTTGGGTGAATGGTAAATGGTATTTCCTCGGCGCTTGCGAGCCCGAACCGGTATTGAATCTGGGTTGGTTCAACGGCCCTGCTTACCGGGGTATGTTGATGCATACGAAAGTATTCGGTAAATACAATGGCCCGGAGGATGTCATGGAACGTACCGATGGGTATACCGAGATCAACGTGATCGATAATTACGCGCCTTCGGCTAAAGCTGTTATCACGGTTACGGATGCCAATGGCAAGCCAGTGAAGGACGCTCTGGTTGAATTCAAGATTTATAATTATGCCGAGTTTAACAGTGTAGCCCGCAAGAAGACGGATGCGGATGGCAAATGCTCATTATCCGCCGGAAAAGGGGATATGTTGGTATGGGCCAGCAAGGACGGCAAATTCGGCTACAGCAAGGTCTCTTTCGGCAAAGACGGAGAGGTTACGATCGCCTTGAACAAAAAACCGGGAGATGTGGAGACGATCGCCCTAGATATCATACCACCGGTGGATGGCTCTATCCCAGCGGAAGTTACACCGGAGCAAAAGGAAGCGAACGCCAAACGTTTATTGGAGGAAGACGCTATCCGTAATAAATATGTAGCCACTTTCTATACGGAAGAGAAAGCGGAGGCTTTAGCGAAAGAATTGGGTATCGACCCGATGAAGACGGAGGATTTCATGATTGGTAGCCGTGGTAACTGGATGGAGATCGAGAAGTTCTTACGGGAGACTCCCGCCGAGAAGCGTGCGCAGGCGATGGCATTATTGGATGTCGTGTCCGCTAAGGATCTACGTGATACACCAGCGTCTGTCTTCGCAGATCATTTGAATAATACGCCGGCCGTTCAAAGCGAATGGTTCAATGAATATATCATGAATCCTCGTGTGGCCAATGAGTTCCTGACTCCTTATAAGAGTTTCTTCGCCGCGAATATTGAGCCTTCCCTTGCGAAACAAGCCGTAGAGAATCCACAGGCATTGGTGGATTGGGTGAAGAATAACGTCTCCATTAACGACGCACTAAATGCGCAACGTATTCCGATCATGCCGATGGGTGTCTGGAAATCTCGTATCGCTGATAAGGGCTCCCGTAATATCTTCTTCGTGGCCGTGGCTCGTAGCGTAGGTATTCCGGCACGTATCGAGCCGGTAGCCCGCAAGATCCAGTACTTCAAGGACAACGCTTGGGTAGACGTCGATTTCGAGGCTGCCGTACAGACGACCGCTAAACAAGGCAAGGTAATCGCTTCTTACCAACCGATCAAGGCGCTGCAGGACCCGAAATATTACAGTCACTTCACGATCGCCAAGGTTTTGCCGAACGGTACTTTACAGACCTTGAATTTCGAGAGAGGCGGTAATGTGGATATGGGCTTGGGAGATACTTGGAGCGGATTACTGAAGAAACCGTTATCCATGGATGAAGGTAATTATATGTTAGTGACCGGTACTCGTATGGCAAACGGTAGCGTATTGGCCGAGATCGAGTTTTTCAATGTGGAGGCAGACAAGACCACCCCGATCCAATTGGAGATGCGCGAAAGCAAGGACGAGATACAGGTGATCGGTAATTTCAACTCCGAGAATAAATTCAAACGTGCGGACAACGGCGAGGAAACTAGCTTGCTAGCTACTACCGGACGTGGCTACTATATCGTAGCGCTTCTAGGCTCCCGCCAAGAACCGACAAACCATGCGATGCGTGATATCGCCGCCGTGAAGAAGGAACTAGAAGATTGGGGACGAGGCATCGTGCTTCTCTTCCCTGACGAGAAGGGCTATAAGAACTTCGATCCGAAAGAGTTCGGCGATTTACCGGGCACGATCACATACGGTCTGGATATCGACGGGGCGATCCAAAAGGAGATGGCTACAGCGATGAAATTGCAAAACGCCAATACCTTGCCGATCTTCTTGATCGCCGATACGTTCAACCGTGTCGTATTTGTCTCTCAAGGCTATACAATTGGCTTGGGCGAGCAGTTAATGAAAGTTATACATAAGCTATAACGAACTCACAAAAAAGTAAAGGAGTTATCTACAACTATAAGGAGGGGCGGTTCTATCTATAAGGGCGCCCCTTTTGTATTAACCTTAATCATTCTGCCAGTGAGATCCTTCTCCCCCATAATTTCTATATAACCAATATCCTTTTTAGGGACAAGCAAGTCTTTCAAAAAAGTACCGTCATACAAGATTTCCAATAAAGGGGTCATAGGTAAAGGTGAGATTTGATATTGGCACGCTGGATCAAAATATAAATGGAAATATAAAATAACCGCCAGTTCGTTCAGTATATAAAGAGAAGCTAGATCATAATCAGAAGAGTCGATCCTTGCAAAACGAAAACCTTCCGGCAACCGCCTGTTACGTTCTAGAATCTGCTTGATAACTTCCCGCCGAAAAAGGATTTCAGTTCCATATAATAATCTAAGTCTTTGCAATAAAGTCTTGAATCGAGGCTCTAAGGCTACCGCTTTCCAAGAAAGCAATCGAACATTGTCATAGTCACCTTTCTTGATAACCCTTTCTATGAATCGATACTTTATATCGCCTATTTGCAAAGCTTTCGCACAAGCCTCTTTTCGTTCCAAACCTTTAGAAGCCATAAAAGTGTACATTTGTATCTCATCGGCTATTAATACATAAACAGATTTGACATTTGCCTTGCACCAATCAAACAGAGCAACCAAAGTCTTCTCTGAAAATAAACGAGAGCAAATACTCACTCCTAAAAAAGCATTCGATTCCGAATACGGATATATTCGTTCTATATAGCAAGACTCCAATCGTCGCTCATACAAGAGGCTCATAAGTATTTCTTTTAATCCACTCTCCTAAAACAAGAGGGAACATAACAACCACTGATTCAAAAATAAATATCAATACACTTTGCTGCATCGGAACACAAGCTTTCTCGAATACTTCAGATCCATCAACAAGAAAATAGTTATACAAATAAAATGCATCAACAAGAAAAAAGAACAAAAAAACAACCGGCAGCAAATAATAAGAAATGGAGACAAGCCTATATAAAAAATAATAGTTAAACAGTTTCTTACAAGAAGACCGCTTCATAAAATCCCCCAAACAACTGCAATCCGAAAGCCCATCTAAGGGCTGTTTTTCAAGGTATTCCCTTACTTTTCGCATATTCGTAGATTTCATCCATTTACATAACAATAGGAATCCTCCTAAAGCTGAAACCATTAGTTCGAAAATCTCACCTTTTGTTAACTCCAGTATCATAACCCTCTCCTTTCTTAATAAAAAACCAAGGTATCGCAGAAACCAGAATCGAAACAAGTGGAGCCGACAGATAAACGTATTCCACCGGATGAAAAAGCATCCACACCATCATGCATACAGAAGCCAAGAAACCAGCAGAAAGAGAGAATATCGCATACTTTCTCATCCGTACACAATCCTTACGGAATATCGCCACGCAAATCGGTATAAGCAATATGATCTGAGCACTATAAACTAAAAAAACAAATCCAGAACACCCGGTATCACAATACTAACCAAGTAAATGAACAAAGGGCTGATAAGTCCGAATAAATAAACCATTTTCCTTCCATAGCGCAATAAACCCTTCATTTTCTCCGGGTCATTTGTATCTTCTATCGTCTTCAATGAATGTGAAGGATACAATATATCAAAAACAAAAGTCTGTATAGAAGCAATCAATAATGTATCTGCCGTAGACACTAATGCGGCAAAGCAGCCCGCCGCAAACAGAGCAAACGCCCAAGGTTCTTGGAGATAACTCAATAGCAAGGAACCGTAATCATTATTCGAAGGAGCCGTAAAGTCCGGAAAATAATTCAGTAAAACACCCAATGAAATCAACACACACCAAGAGATTCCAATTGAGTAAATAGATTGTGACAATCCTTTCTTTATATCCTTTTGGTCTCGCATGGAACAGACTCGTTGCCAAACGGACATATCGATCAACTGCCAAGGTACATTCACCACAATTAATGAAAGGACAAATAACACTGATAAGTTTGAAAATCCCCAATGGTCCGAAGCCAATGTCTCAAGACTCAATACATTCTCATTATGAGATATTAAGAATCCAAAAACGGCAGCAATCCCGACGTATGAAAACCACAATTGCATCTTTTCCGTATCAATAACAGCCTTAAAACCTCCTAGTGCAGTATACGTACACACTACCAGACTCAAACCCAAGATAATATAAATAGAGGAGACATTAGGGAAAAGGACTTTAGCGATCTTTATCCCAACCAAGATTTCTATACCATAGGTACCCAAGAATCCGATGATCGATAACAAAGAAGCGAAATAACCGATAAATCGGCTATCATAACGATTGGCCAAGAAGCCATGCAATGTTCTCTTTTCCGAATTTTCTATACGAGGAAATACCTTATACAAGATAAAGAAACCCAGCAGCCATGTCAAAGGAGAGATAAAAGCGGCAAGCTTATAAGAATATCCAAAGCTCAAAAACGCAAAGATAGCAGAACCTACACTGATATTCGATGCGGTCAAAGAATCCCTCAACTTCTCTGATGACATTCCTTCCGGATACCAGAAGAAATCACTTGGTTTATTTATCCCCCTAAAGACCCGGAAACCTATCCATAAAGACCATATCACAGGGATAGAAACAAAAAGGTACCACCAACTAAACTGCATATCCTTTAATTTTTAGATTAACAATACAACATATGGAATAAAGTCTTGGCGGCATATACAATGCCAACCAAGACTTATTCTTACCGCCCTCTCTCCTCACGGAGGTAACGACGGATGAACTTTAATTTATTACTTTAGTATTAATATTAATCCATTCCCGCTTGTTCATCCATCACGGAGTACTTGGTTACCCGCACGGGAATGTATTTTCGATTTATTTTATTTCTTTATAAATCTTATTTTACGATAGCCTTAACAGCTTCCTCGCCATCAACAGCTACCGCTACGATACCCGCAGGTACAGCGATTGTAGCGTTATCAGATGTAAGAACAGTCTCTGCGACTACCTTACCTAAGATGTTCGTGATAACTACTGACTTACCGGCTGCACCTTGAACAGTTACAGTACCGTTGCCAGCGATGATAGATACACCTTCAGCGTTAGCGCCTTCGATAGATGTTACCATATCCTCAGCGTCAGTCTTTTGGTATGCGTTGAAGATCAAAGCACCGTCAGAGCCAGTCTTAGCTGCGCTAAACTCTGAATCACCACGAGTCAATACCAAGCAACCATTCTGCATCTTCAACCATGCGGCGTAAGAAGGAGCGATTGAACCGGCAACGGTTTTATCGAAGCCCTTAGTAGCCTTACCAGTAGAAGCAACGCCTGCCTCGTTATAGATGTTCGACTCGAACAAGAATTCGTTATCAGCACCCTCTTCCGTTACAGCACCAGCCTTATCCGGGTTTACATAGCGGAATGACCAAGTTACGTTCTTGTGGTTGTCACCCTGTAAATTCACGATAAAGTTCTCGCTCTTGCTCTTCTTATAAGCATTGATGATCGTAGCTGTATCCAATGTAGCCGGATCCATGTTCTCAAAACCTTGTGTCAAGACGAACAAGCTGTCACCAGCGTGGATTGCCTTAACAAAACCTACGCGAGTATAACCACCATCGATATCCATATACGGAACCTTCAATTCATGGCCCTTAATAAGGGCAGAGTCGCCAAAGCTTACCAAATACTTACCGTAGTCGAAGCCTGAATGACCTTGAGTTGCATGAGAGCAATGCGCTGCGTCAACAGGATTACCAGCGTTATCAAAATGATTATGCTCATACGTACAAGGAATACCCGGAGTACCGGCTTGATCATTGCGAGCGACAGAGATCAAATATTGCGGCTTGATATCGCCATTACCACGGTTAACCCAAGCAGTATCAACGATGAATCCTAATTTACCGTCAGCTTTCTCCTTATTCCAGATACCAGCGTAATCTACATTCTTGTCTGTCAAGTTCTTGTTCCACTCATCCATCAAGTATTCCTTACGGATCTTCTCTACGAAGAACAAGCTATCAGCGGTTTCACTCTCGCCTAACGCAGCGTTGTTGAAACGACGGTACAATGGAGAGTCGTCTTTTGATACGGCGAATGCAGAGGTACGGATCTCTGAATAGAACTTATCATTTAAAGTACCCTCAGTCAAATCAAGAGTATTGTCGTCAACAGATACTTTTACAGATGCATAGTCCCAAGAATTTGAACGAGAAATCGAATTGAATGCTTTTTGTAATGATACAACGCCATCCTTTGCTTTATAAGCATATACATCACCAATTTCACTACCATCCACAATCAAACGATTACCATCCTTATCATAATATGGAGCGCTCGCAATATTACCATTTGCATCGGCGTAATATTTTACTGTGACGGTGGAACCATCCGGTTGCTCATAACTACGAGTTACCTCCTTTGTATTCAGTGCAGCAAAAGTCTTAGCATCAGCAACCTTTTTACCATTTTCCGAAGCAGGGTACCAAGATAATGCGATATCATTGTTACCTTCTTTAACCAATACCTCAGAACGCAAATTAGCTTCTACCAAAGTATAATAATGAGTACCGTCAATGCAATTGTTCTCTTTCAAGAAGAAAGGAGTCGGAACTGATTTCATCATATACTTATTCGCTACACCGTCGAATGAGATATAACGACCTTTTCCGTCAGAAACATAGTAAGCGTTTCTTACCAAACCATCCTTATAACCATATTTGTCATCCTTTGCGATCAAAGTCAAACGGAAGTTCGCTTTCTCTCCATTCTCGTCTACACGAACAATAGAGTCTTTTCCTGCCGGAGTATACAGATATTTATTCAACGCCAGCCCATGCAAATAGTTGAACAAATATGTCTGAACAGAAGCTTCTTCAGCCGTTACATACTTATAACCTAATTTTGTATCCTTAACCAATGCCTCATCAACTTTGATAAAACTCAAAGTATCAGCTACACTACCATTGAAATAGAATACATCATCACTACCTTCCACCGCATAGAATTGAGTCATTTGAGACGGAAGAACACTTGTATTAGAAACATCACTGAACTCACGATTATCAATCGTAACCATAGCAGTAGAAGAAGTGCCATTCTTATCCACTACCCATTGAGCG
The DNA here is from genome assembly GCF_001915675.1 of Parabacteroides sp. merdae-related_45_40. Lineage (NCBI taxonomy): Bacteria > Pseudomonadati > Bacteroidota > Bacteroidia > Bacteroidales > Tannerellaceae > Parabacteroides > Parabacteroides sp. merdae-related_45_40. The sequence goes on from NZ_MNQY01000113.1 coordinate 73,315, forward strand.
GCAGGCATATGCTTGAACTCTTGGTTACGAGCCAAATTAGCCCAACCCAAGTTTCCTGCTAAGTTTGCCAAAGCATATAAACCATTTTGTTTGATTTTCGGATTTCCTGCCGAGGCCTTGTACTGTACCAAATATACGCCATCAGGGATCGTAGTAAGCGTCAATCCGGAGAAGTTCGTGCCAAGCTTGACAACTGTTTTCTGAACATTAGCCATAGCTACAGGTGCAGAAGTACCAGTTAGATCTGTCTCATCCGTATTGATAGTCAAGACATTCGTTCCAGCCAATCTAGCCATGTAGATAAACTTATCAGTTTTGGTCGCTAACGTACGAGGGTTTTCTTCATCTTGAATGCTCCAGTAAGAATTGTTGTTATTCTCTTTGATATACTTAGCAAAGTCCGCATCAGTCTCACCTGCATTTTTCGTAAGCTTATAAGCTACCTTCTGAACTTGAATATATAATTCATCTTTAGCTGCGTTATAAGTAAACTTAAAGTAATAAGAACCTTCTTCACGATTGTCCGCTTTGAAAGCATCGTAATTAAGTTGCAAGAACTTACTAGTCTCAGTACCATCATAATAAGCGGTATCAACGACAACATAGGCATCTTGATCCTCACCATCAACCTTCACTTTTTTATCTTTGGCTTGTAAAGTTACCCAATTACCAGCACCACTTACGTCCGTAGCCTTAAGAGGAGTGTCTGTCAACCGATTTGCTTTGCCAGTAGAGACACTAGGGTTCATATTCAAACCAAAGAAAGTAGCAGTAGGAACTGATTGCAATAACGTGTTCAAGTCAGCTGCATCCAAAATCATTGATTCAGGAAAATTCTTAGCAGAGGACAGATCAATAGCTTTAGATGAGCCTAATTTAGCTTTTGTTGTTTTTTCCAAATAAAGATCACCTCCGTTCTTTGCGATATAAACAACAGAGTCTCCCGTGAAATAAGAAACCAACTTATCACCTTCAGCCACCCACTCTGATGCGGTACCGCCCAAAGTCAAAGCTTTCGCACCGACACCAGCCTTATCTGCATCAATAGCTATGGTAGGATCAACAGCAAGCGTTAAACCTGTAGCTTTATTCTCAAAAGAATAAATATCTCTACCTAGAGTGTTCTTCTTTGCAGAAACAGTCCAAGTAGCACCATTTAAGCCCTTTAATTCCCAATCATTAAGATCGACAGGAGTATTGGTTAGGCCCAATTTCCCAAAGTTAGTCCCCGTTAAAGCTGACAAATTATCAGTGCCAGACTTCAACAAGATCGCATCCCCTTTTTTAGCGTCTACAGCTGCCCCTGCCGAGAAAGCAGTCGCAAGCATGGCACTAGCCAAAAGCATAGTAAACTTCTTGTTCATAATTTAAAATTTAATATTAATAATAGTGTTAATTAAGCACTTACCTTCTTCTCGATGGCTAATCGTCATTAGTAAACGACTAGTCTAAACGATCGTTTAAACTAGTCGTTTCGGTATAGACGAAGGATGATTAAGGATTTGATAGATATTCAATTAACACTATTATTAATATTTAAATTTTCGATTTATGAACAGAAAGATTTCTACATTGTTTACGGCGGGTCTGCTGATGGCGGGTTCGTTGTGCGGTAGTGCTTGGGCGCAAAGTTCTATTCAGCAATTGGCTGGCTTTGTGAATGGACAGGGGACGTTTACCGCAACGCCTGCTACGGAATTGAAGGCTGGACACCAGTATGTATTTGTTAATGATCAGACGAATAATGAGGCTTATGGTCATGAGCTATCGGGTAGCACCATTACAGAGTCTACGATAGGATTATCTACGCCTCTTGCTGATAATGATGATGTTAAACAGTATGTTTGGACTGTTGGCATAACTGAATCTCCGAAAGGCTTCTTCTCTTACAATTTTACGAATGTTGAGACAGGAAAGCTTTTAAGGGTTAATGTCGGCTTTACGGCTATAGAGAAAAACACGAAAGTAGAGGATAAGAATACGAATAAGGATTTCGTATTTGATGGATCTTCTGTTTCTGCTCTTACGGGAGGTGCATATTCTGGCACGAATAACAATTTGTATATTTATTCATCTTCTACTCCTCTCAACGGCTTGAATTGGGGTAGTAATGTGTCAACAGTATCTACGACGATTGCGGCTCCGATCTTTTACGAGGTTAAGTCTGAGTTGTTGACGAATTCAGAGGAATTGAACGCATTGTACAATACATCTGGTTTCTCTTTCGTTTCTAAACGTCTTAAAGATCAAGGTGAAGAACCTATCGGTAACTTGTTTAACGACAAAATGGTGGTAGCTCGTTATTTGGCTCGCCCAATTACGATTGATGCTACACAATACCCGGGGTATTCAGGATCTTCTTCAGACTTGCAGATTCCTGCCGGTATGTACTTCTTTACGAAAAATGCTCCAGCTTTAGATAATAGTGACCAAGTGGTTAGGGACTATAATGCGTGGTTGAACGCTACGGTTTTGGTTGCAAGCTCTACAGAGACAATGGAGGGAACGAACGCCGGACGTGCGAATGGTGATGGTTTCTCTTTGGTAGAGAAGGAAATTGGTGACTTGAACCTGTATGTAGGAACAGGTGCGGCTTGGAAGACACAAGGTGACGAGATTTCTATCCATAACGCTTGTTTCCGTGTTCAAAAGAGTTACGTGGAATCTTATCCGTATGAGTTGAATCTGGATCGTTTCCGTTTCAGAATACAAGGTAGCAAGGCCGATCATAAGGATGCTCAAATCAAGTTGGAGATTTTGCAGCATAATGATAATTTCTACTTGACTACGATCTCTAACACTTCAGACAAGACGGATAAGTTCATCTTTAAGTTGGGCGTTGCCGGTACGAAGAAAGGTATCGAGTTGTTGAACAAGGAGGCTAAGGCAGCTGTTTATACGATCCGTGTATTGAGCGGTAAGCAAGGGGATGTGAAGAGCGTATATGGAAAATATTTGACTTCTGCGGTTGATAATGGTAGTTTTGAGCTTGTCGCAAAAGCGAAGGTGTTGTCACAGACAGAGACTCCGGCTTATCAATGGATGATTACAAGCGTGGATGATACTTATAAGATCACTTTCACGAATCGTGAGACAGGTGATCATTTCCTTACGACATTGTTCCCTAAAACAGATTTGGGTGAGAATGTATATGAGACAGCTGTTCCTTCAACTCGGGATATCACTCCTATCTATGTTGATGAGAATACCTACCGTGAGACTGCTTCGACTCAGACCGTAGAGTTTAAGCGTCTGTTAGTGGAGTTGACGAAAGTAGAAGAAGTTGATCCATACGCAGGTTTCTTGAACGTAGATGACCAGACTTTGGTAACAATGGCTTTCGCTCGCGACAACAACGTGACTTCCAATAAATGGTATACCGCTGTTACAAAAGACAATAATAGTAATGTCTACAAATTGAATGCTGATGGTAAGTTCGCCAACAGCGTATCCGATGCCGCTCAATGGCAATTGATCAAAGACGAGGCTCCGAAGACGATCATCGAGAGTAGCTTCGTTTACAATAGAGGTAACCACGTGACCGTACAGGCTAAGGGCGATAAAGGCTATGCTTATGCTTATCAATTGCGCTATATCAATGATGGTATAGAGACTAATGCCTATTTCCCGCAAGGTACAGGTACTAGTACCCATGTTAACGGTGCAGACGTTATGGCTGCGGCAGATGCGGCTAAGTTCGTTATTAAACAAGCTGCTGATGGCTCTGTTTATTTGATTCCTGTATCAAGTACGAATGCGAATGTTACAACTGTATTTGGCAAGACTACGAAATCAGTAGTAGCTGTTAAGTATAACAATGACGAGTATGTGTATACAACTCCATCCGTAGTTTATGCATTGCCGGGTAATAATCAAGACATGACATTAAAGACTTACTTGATCGAGGAAGCTCCGGAAATCAGCTATCCCGCTAAGAATGGCCATATCTCATTGGTAAGCGAGTTAGGCAACTATATCTCCTTGAACGAGAACCAAGAGGGTATCGTAGTGAATAATGAGCAATACTCATTCTATTTGCGCGTAACCGATACGAAAGCGATCGTTCCTTCTTTCTATATCTCTAAGGGTACGGAAGATCCTAATAGAAGCTTGTTCTTGTTCAATCCGAAGGATTCTGTGGACTATTATGTAGCGGACGGCATGTACGACAAGAAATATGAATGGGCTGAAAAAGCTACTAAGGCTATCTTCAAGTCTGCTTCTATCGAGGCAAACAACGATACGATCTCTACGGTAGTAAAGGGTAAGGAAGTGAAAGTTGCTAAAAATGCTGACGACGAAGGCGTATTAGGCGGCTTGGATAACTTCAAGGTTCAGATTATCCAATGCGCTGACGATGAGGGTATGTATGTGATCCGTTCCGTTAAGGAGAAAGGTCGTTACTTATATGGCCTCAACGACAAATTGGCTTGGGGTACTGATAAGAATAGCGCCATGAAGTTCACGATCACTGCTGGTGATCCTACTTCCAACGAGTCTGTAGCTGATGGCGCTGCCGGTGTTAAGGTAATAGGTGGCAATGGTATCGTAGAGATCCAAGGCGCAGCCGGTAAGAAGGTGGTTATCTCTAATATCTTAGGTAAGGTAGTAGCCGAGACTATTCTTGCTTCCGACAACGCTACGATCGCTGTTCCTGCTGGAATCATCGCAGTAGCCGTAGAAGGCGAGAACGCTGTTAAGACAATAGTTAAATAAAAATATAATGACGATATTAAGTTCCCGTGAGGGCCTCGGCCCAAGTATCCCGTGAGGGCGAACAAGCGGGAATGGATTAATATTAATACTAAAGTAATAAATTAAAGTTCATCCCTTAGTACTTCCGTGAGGAAGGAAAGCGGGAAAAGAATTAGCCCCGGTCGTTTATTCGATCGGGGCTTACTTTTGGGGAATCCACAGAAGAGAAAAAGACGGACTAATAAAAGACCGGCAACAAAGGTCACTAAAGTTTGCCGGGAGATTACACGAACAAGATTTCCGTATCCGGCAAGACAGCAGAGATATTTTCAATCGGATTGATGGAAATTTTAGCCGCATGTAACCATGCCAACTTTTGCTTTAATTTTTGCATCCAGACACTCATACGGGCTTTGTGTTCTTTTTCACCAGCAATGTCTAGTTCTATACAGGCAATAATGACTATCTTTTTCTGATTATCAAGTAGCAACTGATTAATCCGGGTAAAAAAATCCTCATCATTGGTCGAAAAACGAGCAGAATTAGTTACCGTGGCGATTGTGTCCCTAACTTTGACAGCAATCCTGCGCATTAATTCCTCGCCTTTTGCCTGAAGCACTTCCTGAGTCTCTGCATCGTGTGTATGCCCTCTGTAATTCTTTACTTCTACCAAAAACAACTGTCTGTTGTCATGAATACCTAAAAAGTCCACCGCTTTGGTAGGCTGCAAGGCATTGCTTACTTTTTTGTGCGCCAAATGTTCGTCGTACTTGACAACGTTCCATTTGGGAGATTGAAACTTGAAGTTTATGCCGCTTTCCTGAAAATTACTCATATTTGCTGATGAATTGTTGTTCCAAGTCGTAAAAGGCTGCATATTCCTCCAGAATCGGATTGCTCTGTATGCCTGCCAAGGTTTCGCTTTCCTCTACAATGATTCCCTTGCCTTCTTTTTTCAGCCCAAAGAATTTGACAGATACACCGGTGTGTTCTTTATACTCGGAATAAAGAGAAAGCGTATGTGTAAGCAAATAATCGTGTGTAGCGATGAAAATCTGCAAACCACATTCCTGAAGCACAAGGATGAACTTCGACACCACTTTGATAAGAGCCGGGTTCAAATTGGCTTCCGGCTCATCCCAGAACAGAATGGTGTTCGCATTAATTTCCCCATTCAGTATGAGGTATAAGATAGAGGCCAACTTGCGAAGACCTTCTGCCACCAAATGCGCTTCCATATTACCACTTTCCGTCTGTATATAGAAACGTCCGTTCATCTGCAGCACCTTGAACTGCAATTCCCGTTCCAACAACTCAACAGCCGGTCTCAACGGATTATCTTCAGACTCACGCAATACGGGGAGAGCCAATGCGTGTGCTAGATTGATGTAGGTCTGGTCGAATGAAATCTCACGCTTACTGCTCAAACCGATAAAACCCTCGAACAAAGAGAACATTTCACGAGGAGGGATGTAGATGAAATGACGGTCGTTCCACTTCTCGTCCGTTTCCAATTTCACAGTCGTCTTGGCTGCAGAGGAAAAGCTATATTGCAATACCTTGCTATCTATCGTAACCGCAATGTTCGCCCTACCGGAAGGTAGTCCTTTGCTGACCAAATTGCCGATGATGTCCGGCTTGAAATAATAGATCATATCTTCCGCCAAGATATACTCAAACTGCTCTTTGGAAGCAGAGTTCTTGCCGAGGAAGTCGTGACGTGCCTGCAAGGTGGCAGCCAAGCATTTAAGCACGTGTGTCTTGCCGGTACCATTCTTGCCGATGAGGACATTTACTCCTTCGGTGAAATCGAAACGATTGTTTGCAAAGCCCGTGAAATTAGTCAGTAATATGCTGTTAATCATTGAATATACCTCATTTTTAACTAAGTGTTCACAAAAGTAACTTAAAATTGGAAAGTAACAAAGTTGGATTCAAAAAAGTTACAGTTACCCAATGATGTATTCTATCCTCGGTAAACAAGATATAAGGACCACTACGTTTATCTCGTTGGCAAAGTAAGTTAACTTACTTGGGCATTTTAATTAGCTTACTTTGCCAACGAAGCTAGCTTACTTTGAAAGTAGGGTAATTCGGTATTAATGATTCGTCCCCTCGAATAAATCCTTTGAATTGTTGGATAAGCCATTCTTTAGCTTGAACTGGTTGAACGTATAGCTAAGGGTCAAGCCTATCAACGGGTAATCGGGCCGGATTCGTGTTTTGGAAATCAAGTTCGAGGAAGTGATCGTATTGACATAACGGGCCGTATTGAAGACATCCCGGAAAGAGAGGGTGGCCGTCAACTTCCGTTTGAAGAATTGTTGCCGTATCGCTAGGTTGACAAACCAGAACGACTGGGTTCTTCCTTGGGTGGTTACGGAAGGGCCTACGAAATTGCCGTCAAGCTGTATCCTTGTGTATTTCCCGGTCGTGAAAGCGTTGTTCCATGCGATCTCGTAATTGGTACTGGTCTCATTCTTCCCGTCCGTCTTATACTCGTTCTCTACCCGGTAGTGATAAAGGCTACCGTTTATTTGCGTATTCCACCAACTGGTGGCCTGCAAACTGCCCGATAGTTCTATTCCGGTGGAATAATCATGTCCCACGTTCGCCATGGAATCCAAGGTAACCCCGGCTTGGTAAGGAACCCGTAATCGTTCGATCTTGTCTTTGCGGGTTCGGTGGAATAGGGAGGCAGACAAGGCATTGTCGCCGGAAGTCAAGGAATAATTCAACTCGAAAGAATGAATGTACTCTGGGCGTATATCCGGGTTACCGATCTCGGCTGTATAGTAATCCTTGTAAGTGATGTATGGCTCCATGAAATAAAGCTCTGGTCGGGTCGTACGACGGCTGTAAGCGAATAGAAGCTTCTGATTTTGTGTGAGGTTATAACCGATATGGGCGGATGGGAACAACTCAAAACGCCTTTGTAGGCGGTTCGCCCAATCTTTGGAGCTACGTAATACTTGATGCGTATGTTCTCCCCGTAATCCTACTTGAAAATCAAAAGACCGGTAGCTATCCCCAACGATCGCATAAAGGGAGTTGATCCCTTGTTGGAAATAGAACGTGTTGTAAATATCGTCACGCCAGAAGAACTCTTTGGTATCCGGGTTCCAAAACTGCATACTATAATCGCCGTCTTCCGAGTATGAGAAATATTGATAACCCGCCTTGATTTGTCCGGTTTTGCTGTATGGAAATACATAATCGGCTTTCGCACGGACGGTCCAACGATGTTCGGCCTCCCACGCACGATGACCTTGCTGGCGTACGTTGTTTTTGTCGAACAGATCGCTTTGGAAATATTCCAGAGCGTCGCCTCCATATTTCAAGAAGAAGCTACCGCTAAGGTTATGCCCCTTATCATTGAACTTATGATCCACGGCCAGATTCCCTAGTCCGAAAGTCTCATGGATATCAAAGTCGTCAAGGCTCTTGAACTCTCCGTTCTCGAATTGCTCGCCATTAGCGGAACGTTCTTCCGTATATTCCAGATCTCCTTTTCGCTTGAGTCCGGCATATCCGCCTTCCGCGTTAATAGAAAAAGTCGTTTGTTTTTGCGTATAGCTCCAACCTCCGTTGAGAATATATGCGTAGCCGTTACTTTCACGGGGGCCATTGGAATAAGAAGTCGTTGTCGTATCGTTTACCAACGTCGTTTTCTCTTGGGTAAAATGACTTTTACGAAGTCGGTTTCCCACATAACCGCCTATACGCCATTGAGACGCCTTGTTTTGTCCGGTCAACAAGAAATCCAAGGTCCGGCTCCATACCGTATTCCCGCTTAGGTTGATTACTCCGCTCAGCCCTTCCCCGAAGTTCTTCTTGGTAATGACATTGATGATCCCGACATCACCCCCAGTATCATGTTGGGCGGACGGGGTGGTGATGATCTCTATATTCTGGATTTGTCCGGACGGGATCTGTTCCAAGGCTTGGGTCCCGGTAAATATACTGGGCTTTCCATCTACGTAGACCGTGAATCCGCTACTTCCCCGGAAGGTAACCTCTCCCTCGGCGTTCACCCGGATGGAAGGCGTGTTCTCTAGGATATCGACAGCGGTTCCTCCCGAGGAAAGCAGGTTGGAAGAAGCCTCGATGATCTTTTTATCCAGTTTATAGATGACTTGTTTCTTGTTGGCTACGACCTCCACTTCCTGTAAGCCTACCTCAAGCATTTGCATCGGGATAATACCCAGATCTTTGATTTGCTCTGTAAGGATAAACTCCTCTCCCATATAAACATCATATCCCAGAAAATGGATACGGATCGAATACGTTCCCGGTTTTACGGGCTGGATTAGAAAAGAACCGTTCGCTTCAGTCATAGCTTCTTCGACGATATGATCTCCATCATATAATACAACGTGAGCGTAGTCTAATGCCTTACGGGTGGTTTGATCGATTACGATTCCTTTAATACCCGGATTCGCATGGATAGATAGTAGTGCGCTAAGGAATACTAGCGATAGAAAAAGTTTTCTCATATTTTACATTCGTTTTAGAATTGATACCGCAAAGCTAGGGAAATAGGGAGGGAGCGGGCCGGACATATGTTTCATAATACCGTACAAATCGTTCAATCTTTCTGTTTTCTGTGATTTTCACCCACTTAATCTTTATATTTGGGGCATTAATCGGATGAATGGATGAGAATATACCTTTTACTGCTGTTTGTACTTATGGTAACGAGAACGCAAGCTACCAACGTTATTTTTGACCGGATAACAATGGATAGCGGGCTTTCTTCTTCCTCGGTGACCTCTATTTTGAAGGATCGTACCGGGTATGTCTGGGTCGGGACGACTGAAGGCTTGAACCGCTACGATGGATATACGTTTAAAGTATTCTTGCCCGTACCGGATTGTCCGGAAAGTATACAAAGCAGTTCTATCGATAAATTATTCGAGGATTCAGATGGAGGTATCTGGATCTTTTTTTCCTCGGGTGGGATTAGCCGTTATGACAGAGGTTCGGATACATTTTTGAATTTCACGAAAGAATGGCTTCGACAACAGTTACGTGTGTATGGTAGTCCTACTTGTTTCTCGGCCTCCGTTCCGGGACATATCTTTATAGGTACGGAGAACGGGATGTTGGAGTATGATGCTAAAGAGAAGAAATTGGTACGCCTTTCGCCGGCGGGTTCGGTAGTCTCGTCGTCTCCTGTGAATTGTTTGTATTCGGCGCCGGATCATTCGTTTTGGGTAGGGACTTTAGCTGGTTTTAGTTTGTATGACAAAGAAACAAACCACTTTCAAGATTATACGATACGGACAAATGACCGGGAGGATATCAATGCCGGCAATTTGAATGGCGTTAACGCGATCTATATCGACCGGTTTGATTATATGTGGTTAGGTACGGGACGTGAAGGGGCTTTTCGTTCGCTTGATATGGGAGAGCGAGAGATCTTCCAATCTGTCGGTCGTGAGGATACTCGGGTATATCAATTCTTGGAGACCGGTGATGGTGATTTCTGGATCGGACATAATAAGGGGGTAAGCTTGATTAGCCGGATGAACCGGCTTGCCTTGCGATGTGAGCATTTCTTTGACCGGCCGGAGGATCTGGAACCTACGGGAGAATGCCAAGTGCGATCCATCTTCGAGAGTAAGGACGGAACGGTCTGGTTTGATGATAGCCGTTTCAATCAAGGTCTTTTTTATTATTCTCCGAAGGAGAGGAAAATGGGACAGTTGAGGAACGTGCCGGAAGACGCACATTCTATCAGCAGTAACCAGATTACCTGTTTGTTTCTGGATGACTCGGATCATCTGTGGGCGGGGCATTCCACGTATGGGGTGAGCCATGCGGATTTAACACCTTCCTTGTTTCGATATACCTTGGGATACACGGAAAAAGAGAATCTGTCTTCTCTTCATATCCTAGCCGTTTATGAGGATTCGGACCTGAATCTTTGGGTTGCGACCTCTAGGGGATTAGATCGGATTAACCATAAGACTTCCCGGGTAGATATGCGTTTTACCTTCTCACCCCGAAAAAGTCCGTCCTCTTTATCCGGAAAGATTATAGGTTCTATCCGTGAGGATTCGGAGCGGAACCTATGGATCAGTTATCAAGACGCCAACCCGGACCGGTTGAATCTGGATGATTTCCGAATCCGCCCTTTTATACCGGATTACCAAGTCTCTTATGATTATCCGATCAACTCGTTGTCGGAGTTATGTAACTTATGCGTGAGCGAAGAATCTTGGTTTTGGGGAGGAGCGGATGAGGGGCGGCTTCGGGTGTGGGATACGAAGACGAGAGCACTTATCACGTATCGATATATACCGGGTGAGATGAATCCCCTTGCGTCGAATCATATTCATTGTCTGTTTGTGGACTCTTCCGGTTATTTGTGGATCGGTACGAATGCGGGGTTGGATCAATACGACAAGCGAACCGGGCGATTTGATCATTTCACGGTACAGGATGGCTTATCGGGAAATATCGTACGAGGAATCCGTGAAGGTGAGCCGGGCATCCTGTTTGTCAGCACGAATAAAGGGCTGAGTCGCTTGGATATACAAAACCGGCATATCGTTAATTATACGACGGCAAACGGTTTATTATCGAATGAGTTTATGGGTGGCGCTTGCTGTAAGCGCAAATCGGGTGAACTTGTATTTGGCAGTAATGAGGGGATCGTTTCTTTTGATCCCGTTCAGTTAACGGACGGTTTGAGAAAAATACCTGAGTCTTTGCGAATCACGAACCTCACGATCGGAGACTCACGTGAGAAGCAAGGTTTACAGGTGGGTTTTATCGCGTTCGATTATTCTCATCCCCGTAGTATCCGATACCGGTATCGTCTGGATGGATATGATACGGATTGGCGGGAGGTGGACGCCAGCGATCGTACGGCTATATATAACCGCCTACCACCGGGAAACTATGTGTTTCGGGTGGAAACTTCCGGCAATGGTTCCTATTGGAGCGCTCCCATTACCGAACCTGTCAGGATCTTTCCTCCTTGGTGGCGGACGTGGTGGTTTATTTTGCTGGTATTCGTGGTTGTATGCGTACTGTTGTATATCGCCTATAAGAGCCGGGTGCGCTGGTATCAGCTTCGCCAAGCCGAGTTGGAGCGTAAGATACAAGAACGTACACGGCTGTTGAAACAGGCCAAGCAAGAACTGGAGGAAAAAGATGCGTTGAAAACTCGTTTCTTTATGAATGTCTCTCATGAGCTTCGTACCCCTCTGACGATAATCAAGGGATTGACGGAGGATCTGGAACGGCATTCCGGTTCAGAAGAATCTTGTGGAGATAAAGAAACTTTGCGTACGATCTCCCGGAATACCAATCGCTTGATTCGGCATGTCAATGAATTACTGGATTTATCGGTATTGACCCGGGGAGTTCCTTCCCCGCATATTGTTTGTGCGGATCTCAGTCGATTCTTAAAGGAGATTTCGGAAACCTTTATTCCTTTGGCCGATTCCTATAAAATTGCGTTTACGTATTCGATTGCCCCGGATATCTCAATCGCTTATTTTGACAAGAATATCCTAGAGCAGGTTCTATATAATTTACTGTCGAACGCATTTAAGTATACGCCGGATGGTGGTTCGGTAAGCTTTTCCGCTTTATTGGAGCAAAGCTCATCCGATGCGGTCATGACTTTACGAATTACGGATAGTGGAATCGGCATTCCCCCCGAATCGTTACCGTATATTTTTGATCAATATTATAAGGGGGAATCGATAGCGTTTCGCCGCTCGGAGAGTTCGGGGATCGGCCTTGCGTACACAAAAGAGCTATTGGAGTTACATAAGGCAACCATTCAATGTGAGAGTGAATTGGGGAAAGGTTCTGTTTTTACGGTTGCCTTGCCTATATCGGAAGAGGCTTATCCTGAGGAGTGGTTGGAGTATTCGGAACCTAAAATGGAAGAGGCATCTTTGCGGGAATCAGTTCCATTGGAAGGAACAAACCCGGTCCCGGAGAATCTACGACAAACGCTTTTGTTTGTAGAGGATAATGAGGATCTATGTCGTTATTTGATGAATGCTTTTCAAACGGATTACCGGGTCGTGATAGCGAAAAACGGAAAGGTCGGCTTGGAGAAAGCCATGGAGATCCTACCGGACGTGATTGTCTCGGATGTAATGATGCCGGTCATGAATGGGATTGAATGTTGTGAGGCTTTGAAAATGGATGAACGGACGGCCCATATACCGGTTATCCTATTGACTGCTTTAGCGGAAGAACGTCAACAATTGGAAGGGTATGGAGCCGGAGCGGATGATTATCTGCCTAAACCGTTCAGTCTTGCTGTCCTAAAAGCGAAGATCAAGAATCTGCTCAAACGTAGTGAGCAACTAAAGTTATATTTCAGGGATCGGTTCGACTTGCGTACTCCGGAGCAAACCATCGCCGATCCGGATAAGGAATTTGTTTCGAAAGTGACAAGGGTCGTTCTGGCCCATTTGCAGGACCCGGAGTTTGATGTAGAGCTTTTCTGTTCCGAGATGGCGATGAGCCGTGCCAGCTTATTTAGGAAATTAAAGTCTACTACTGGTTGCTCCGCTTCCTCATTCACCCGTAATATACGTATAAAGCGTGCCGCCGAGTTATTGGGGCAGCACGCTTATTCGATCGGGGAGGTAGCTGCTCAGGTCGGCTTCTCCGATCCGAACTATTTTACCCGTTGCTTTAAAGAAATTTACGGGATCACTCCGAGTGAGTTTATTCAGACTTCACCGAGTTCACAGGATTCTCATTCGCCGCTTGCCAGTTCCGGAAAGTAACGGTACCGATCGTAACCGAGAGAATGATTAGGAAAGCTACGATGAAGACCCAAAGATGGAGTGGTGTTTTATAAGCGAAATTCTCTAGCCACTGTTGTGTTCCCATCCATGCTATTGGGATCGAGATGATGAAGCAAACGGAGACGATCCGGATATAAGTCTTGTTGAACATCAAAAGAATCTGTCCGGTAGTCGCTCCGTTGATCTTGCGGATACCGATCTCTTTCCGGCGGTATTGCGTCTCAAATAGCACGAGTCCGAATACACCTACGATAGAGATCAAGATCGCCATTATTCCGAATAGGGAGATTAGTTTACCCAGTGTTTGTTCTTTCTGATATAAATTGTTTAAGATGGTGTTGTAGAAAGAGATCTCGAAAGGGAAAGTCGGATCGATCTCTTTCAATGTTTCCCGGACGTGGGCGACAGCTTCCTGTAAATTCGTTTTCGAATTGAAGCGGATATAGGATACCAATTTAGGATTGGGTATATCGTTATTCAATGCGAATACGAAAGGCGAGCTTGCGATCCGGCAAGAGTTAAACCGGAAATCCTTGCTGACTCCTAGAACCGTACGATCATTGAAACGATCTCCGGGATGTAAGTGGAAATCCCGCTCTGCCGCCGGATTGATGATATAATCACTTTGTGCCTTGTTTAAATCCTCCCGTGTAAAATCCCTTCCTTCCTCTACTTGGATATCCATGACGGAAAGGAAATTCTCGGAGGCATAGAATACCTTGAAGAATACATCCTTATCTTCATGACGGGCATATTCGAGATCGATCATGTCATCTTCTTTCGATAACTCGTAGACGGAGAAGGCCACATCCTCTATTCCCGGATAATCTTTAAGTTTCTGGATATATTGGGGCTTATGCTTGGCGTAGATCTCCGGTGTCAGGTTCACGATGGCTACTTGGTCTTTATTGAATCCTAGTTGCTCGCTAGAGGTCATGAAATGGTTCTGAAGTCCCATGAATAAGGTGACAATAATCAAGGCGATCGATACCGTGTATTGGAAACCGATCAGGGCGACACGTACTTTTTTCCCTTTGGGACTAAGACCGAAAGAGCCCTTTAGTACCAAGGCTGGCGCATAGGAGGTACTTCGTATAGCTGGATAAAGTCCCGCCAAGCAACCCGTCAAGATAGCGATCAGTGCAGTGAGAAGGATCAGGCCTTTGTATTGACTAAGACGTATATCCGCATCTACCCAATTAGCGATCGGTGTGTAAGACAAATCGTTTACGATGAATAAGGCGAGAATGTAGGATATCAAGCAGATCACGATCGATTCAATCAGTGAGATGGCTTGTAACTTATAGATGGAGCATCCTAATACCCGGTGCGTATTGATCGTTTTCAATCGTAGGGGAATCAACGAGGTTGTGAGATTGGTAAAATTGATTCCGGCGATGAATAAGATGAGGAAAGCGATACCCAGTAACACATAATTTGTCTCCCGGTGACCTTTCGGATTAAAGTCGAAAGTTGTATCATGCGTGTAATAAACTTCCTTTAAGGGGGTTAGACGTAATGCGATCTCTTGCGCTGAACCCATTTGGCTTTTAGCGAAATCGAAAGTCTTGTTGAAATGATCCAATACCTCCTCTTTATTTAGGGGATCGTCTAGCGTGACGTATATTTCGTTGGCATACATTTGCCAAGAACTTTTTAATAGATCCAGTTGGTCCATCGGGACGTAAATACGGTTTTGTACTGTAGTATTTCCCGGGAAATCCTTATAGACACCCCCAATAGTAAGTATCGTGGTACTTACAGGTTGCCAGCCACTACTGCCGGACATCCGGATACGTTTACCGATAGCGGATTGTTTGTCGAACAGCCTTTTGGCGACACTCTCCGGAATGAGTACGGAGCCGGGAATGGATAGGCATCCGACGGAACCTTCTTTCATGTGGAAATCAAAGACATCTGAGATATTGGGTAGACAAAGCTGGAAGTTTTCCTTAAATACTTTCGCTTCTCCTTGATCGTCTACCTCGTCGATTTGGCAATACCGTTCTCCTCCGTAGAATGGATAACGGTAGGAGTAATCCGTGATATGAGCGGATGAGTTAACAAAAGCATCGCTAAACATTAGGCAATGGATGGCGTTATGCTCGAATTCTCCGTGATTTGCCTCTAGCCGGAAGGTTCTGCCCGATTTACTGTGCATGGCATCGTAATTCATCTCGTAATCCACCTGCATTACTATCAGGAGGAAGGCGGCGAAAGCGATTGTCAAGCCGAAGAGGTTTAACACGACGGCGGTCTTAAACCGCTTGAATAGATAAAGTAAGTTTCGAATCATTAGTTTCATTGTAACAGGTTTTAAATATATTCATTTTTTAGAAAAGAAGCAAATAATGTGCCATCGATGTAACGTTCTGCTAATCATAAGATAATAGAAAAATGCTTAGAAACGATTGTGTGTGCCTTCGCACGGTGCACGTTCGCTTTCGCACGTTATTTGATTTTAATTCGTAAGTTTGCGGATGTTTTACATATAGAAAGATAATTCGGAAATATCAGCATGGAAACTTCAAATAAACTCTGTTATTGGTTCCTTTTTTATAAAGACCAACTGTTGCTTCAGAAAGAGAATGATACGTATACCATCCCTTATGGCGAGAATCCCCCAGTTCCGGTTTCTCATACGCTGGAGGTTGATTACCGGGATGGACTTCCCGCGCGTACGGCAGAATTGGATACTCCGGTGGAGGGGAATGACCGTTACGTACATATGGGGTTGCGTGCCTCTTGGGATTATATCTCGAGAGCGTGTTACGAGAAGGCGGGTAAGGCTTTTCAATTGCTTTATTGGGATAGCCATAGCCGTTTCTGCCCGGTATGTGGTACTCCTACCGTACAGACTACGTCGATCATGAAGCAATGTCCTTCTTGCAAACATGAGATTTATCCGACAATCTCAGCAGCGATGATCGTCTTGATCCGTAAGGAGGATTCGATTCTTTTGGTACATGCCCGTAATTTCCGGGGAACTTTCCATGGATTAGTGGCCGGATTCTTAGAAGTTGGCGAGACCTTGGAAGAGTGTGTGCGTCGGGAGGTCCGTGAGGAAACGGGTTTAGAGGTCGATAATATCACTTATTTCGGAAACCAACCCTGGCCTTATCCGAGTGGCTTGATGGTAGGCTTTGTAGCGGATTATGTAAGTGGGGAAATTAAGTTGCAGGATGAGGAACTAAGTTCTGGTGCCTTCTATACCAAAGATAACTTACCGGAGATCCCCCGTAAGTTGAGCTTGGCCCGTAAGCTAATCGATTGGTGGTTGGATCATCAATGAGGAGTCCTTTTTTGCGGCCTCTGCCTGTTGTCTTTCGAATTTCTTCCTTTTAGAGATGACATCCGGGGTAGGGAGGTTACCGTAGTTTTGCCAAGTTCCGTTGCGTTTTGCGTTGCGTTTATGGACATATGTTTTCCGGCTGGTCATCCTTCCTAGATCGAAGGTAGCTAGTGAGGTACGACCACTGGACGGAGTCCTTTTCAATTCATCTAAGATAGATTGATAGACAGGCAGTATCTTTTTATACGGTGGATTATGTCGCCAGAATACCGATGGCGGTAAATCCTTCAATGCTACTTTTCGGTGTGTCGTATCGTCTTGTTGGATATATTCTGAGAAATCTTTGGTGATAGGGATATTGCTGGGAGCGGCCAGTTGAGGTTTCCCCATCGGTTTTCCTGGTTCCGGGTTGAGGAAAGAACCGCTTTGGATTGCTTTTTGGAATTCAGGGTTCAATTTGATGGAATCTTTGCCTGCTAATACATCCTTTAGCCAGATCGAATCTTGCTCAGTCCATTGCGCATAGCCTAAGTGTATATTTATACAGACGAAAAATCCAATCAATAGTGGTCTCATGAATGCCTGAATTGTTAATTGTGTTCAAAGATAGTCTTCCTTCTTTCTCCTCGTTTTTTCTTTCGCTTAAATAGTCTTACCGTTTACTTAATCTTAACCCTCTTTGCGGACTATTAATTTAACAGTTCATCTGCGCACGATAATCGTTCGATTACGCACGCTTCTTCCATTGATTTAATACCTACCTTTGAGGCATCACAAACTAGTTCAGCGCTTATGAAAAAGGGAAAACTATTAATTATAGATGATAATGAGGACATTCTTTTTGCCCTTAATTTATTACTGGAGCCCTATATGGAACAAATAAGAGTGGCTACGCAACCGGAGCGCATCGATCATTTCATGCGGACTTTTATCCCGGATATTATCTTGTTGGATATGAACTTCAAACGGGATGCTATTAGTGGTCAGGAGGGTTTCTATTGGCTGGAGAAGATAAAGAAGATAGACCCGGACGTGGTGGTTCTTTTTATGACTGCCTATTCGGATACGGATAAGGCCGTGCGGGCGATTAAGGCGGGAGCTACCGACTTTATCCCGAAACCTTGGGAAAAGGAGAAATTACTCGCTACACTCTCTTCGGCATTGGAACTTCGGGAGAGTAGGGCGGAAGTGCGAAATTTAAAGAAACAAGTTGAGATTCTTAGTTCACCCGAGGATGCTGGCTTCGAGATCATCGGTGAAAGCGAACCGATGCAGGCTATTTTCGCTACGGTCGATAAATTAAAGAATACGGATGCCAATATATTAATCTTGGGGGAGAATGGAACCGGTAAAGATTTAGTTGCCCGCGCCTTATATCATCAATCTCCGCGTTCGGGGAATCTTTTCGTCGGGATCGATGTGGGCTCTATTCCGGAACAACTTTTCGAGAGTGAATTATTCGGCTATGAGAAAGGGGCTTTTACGGATGCCCGTAAGGAAAAGCCGGGACGAATGGAGGTAGCTTCCGGTGGCACCTTGTTCTTGGATGAGATCGGGAACTTAAGCCTTTCCATGCAAGCGAAACTGTTGACCGCTTTGGAAAAACGACAGATAACCCGTTTGGGAGCAACGCAACCCATACCGATTGATATCCGGTTGATCTGCGCAACGAACGTGAATATCCATCATCTTGTGGCAGAAGGTACTTTCCGGCAAGATCTTTTATATCGTATTAATACGATCGAGTTACATATTCCTCCCTTGAGGGAACGAGGAAATGACGTGATCTTATTGGCTGAACATTTCTTGTCGAAGTATGCTCGTAAATATAAGAAAGACTTGAAGGGCATTAACAGGGATGGGAAGAATAAGCTACATAATTATGCTTGGCCTGGTAATGTACGTGAACTGCAACATGCGATTGAACGGGCGGTTATCTTGTCTGAAAGTAATTGGCTAAGGCCGGAAGACTTTATTCTGCGTTCTGTCCCGCTTAGGGATAAGGAACCATCCGATGAGTTAAATCTGACGGTATTGGAGAAAGAAGCGATCGAACGTGCCTTACGTCGTGCCGAGGGGAATATCACTCGTGCCGCCGAGCTTCTAGGGATTACCCGCTTTACCTTGTATCGTAAATTGGAGAAATTTGGCTTATGATACGTTACTTGTTGTTCGCTCGTATTTTGGGGATCGTGGTATTGTCTTTTACTGCCTCATTCTTAATGCTGAAAGGGTTTTTGTTTATTCCCGTGCTGTTCGGATTTTGTATTCTTGCGCTTTCGGTTTTCTTATATAAGGATCAGCAAAAGACTGTTAAGCGGATGGAATACCTGATAGAGAGTATTCATTACGGGGATCTGAGCCTGTTTTATCCTTCCGATTCAATGACGGAAGACGAAAAGGCTTTGGCCTCTTCTATGAACGCTGCCTTGGAGGCTTTACGGAGTCGATTGTATAATTCGGTGGTCGCTGAGGCGGAAACCGAGGCATGGCAGAAACTTATCCGGGTATTGACGCATGAGATCATGAACTCGATCGCTCCGGTAATCTCTTTATCAGAGACGGTAGCCGAGCGTGCGACGATAAATGGCATGAATGAGAAAGACTACGCTATTATGGTACAAGCCATGCAAACGATCCACCGAAGAAGTAAGGGGTTATTGGATTTTGTCGAGAATTATCGGAAATTAACCCGTCTGCCTTTACCTACTTTACGAAACTTCTCGGTTTCGGCTCTCTTTGACGATATCCGGCTTCTATTCCCGGAGAAATCCGATATCCTCTTCTTTCATGTAAAGCCGGAAGACTTGAATTTATATGCGGACCGGATCATGGTGGAACAAGTATTAATTAATCTATTGAAAAATGCGATAGAGGCTTGTGAAGAGTCCTTATCTCCTCAAATAGTCGTGGAGGCTGTCCAAAAAGCCGGCATGGTTATTATTTCGGTGATTGATAATGGTAGCGGAATTGTTCCCGAGGCGATCGACAAGGTCTTCGTGCCTTTCTTCACGACTAAATCTAAAGGTTCCGGTATCGGATTAAGTCTTTGCCGGCAGATCATGAACCGTCATAGAGGAAGTATTAGTCTCGACTCTCAAGTAGAGAAGGGTTCCTCTTTCGTTTTGCGTTTTCCGATTGTTACCAAACGGATTCTATAAATAAGTATTAATACATGCGATTAGCTTATCCGGCTTGATCGGTTTAGCGATGTAAGAGGAGAATCCGCTTTGTTTTACCCGTTCCTCATCTTCCGCGAAGGCGAAAGCCGTTACGGCGATGATAGGAATGGACTGGTTCTTTTCCCGAATTACCCGTGTAGCCTCATAGCCGTCTACGATCGGCATTTTTAGGTCCATTAGGATTAAGTCCGGTTGATATTTATTGAATAAATCGATCGCTTGTTCCCCGTTCCATGCGTGTATAAGGTTATAATCTTTCAACATGGCTTGGAATAAAGTATAGTTGCTTTCGTTATCTTCCGCTATTAATAGGGTTGCAGATTTGGATGACTGGCTCTTCTGTACATTCTCGGTCTTTGGTTTCTCATGCGGGACTTCCTGCATCTCTAGTATCGAATAGGGCAACGTAAACCAGAATGTAGAACCTTTTCCTTGCTCTGATTCCACCCCTATATCTCCACCCAGACGCTTGATAATCATCTGGCAGATCGATAATCCTAGCCCCGTTCCTTGCACAAAGCTATTTAACTTAACGAAACGGGTGAAAACTTGACCGATCTTATCCTTGGCGATACCGCATCCCGTATCTTTTACATAGAAATACAACTCATCATCTCTATGGCGGTAGCCAAACAGGATGCTACCTTGAGTCGTGAATTTGATGGCGTTGTTGATAAAGTTCGTAATGACTTGGGAGACCCGGTTACGGTCGGTGCGTAAGATACAATTCGGGATCTTCTCGACAAAGCATACCTGCACACCATCTTGCGCCTTCAAACGGGAAGACTGCTCGATATCGGAGAATAGTTGATTGACATCTACGTCTGAATCCACGAATTCTAGCGTACCCGCCTCTATCTTGGCTAGATCGAGAATATCATTGATCAATTGCAATAGCAGGTCGTTGTTGCTATTAATGATATTGATATATTCCTCTTTATCCTCCATATTCTCGGTTACGGCCAATAATCCGGAGAAACCGACGATCGCATTCAATGGCGTTCGAATCTCATGACTCATATTCGCCAAGAACGCGGATTTCAAACGATCGGACTCTTCCGCTTTCTCTTTCGCTTTCCTCAGTTCGTTCTCCGCCTGTTTTTGTTTTGTCACATCTTCTTTCTTGAAAATAACCCCGATAAGGTTGTCGTGCTCGTCTAATACAGGGTTCGCCAAAATATGAAGATACTTTCCATCGCCGAACTCATTCGTGATATCGACCTGCTTTTTGGTTTCCATGGCCTTTGCGACCGTGCAACGGGTACAATAAGGCTTTACTCCGTTCTTGACCAAGAAGCAATTAGCCGGACCGAATTCAGGGATACAGTCATGGAACTCTACCTCATTTCTCCATTTTACGGTATAATCCGGCTTGATGAAATAGATGGAAGCTTGGATATTATTCATGATTAGTATATTATCCTTCTGTAGATCCAATAACTTATCTTTCAGTTTATTGGTCCGGATAAAGAAGATTAATATCATAATCAGGAAAATAAATAATACGGTGATTACGCTTAGCAAGATCTCGAACCTGTATTTGGAGAATAGGCTCGGGTCCTCGTTGATAATAGTAGCGTCGTGGGGCAATGACAATCTGCTGATATCAAAAGCCTTGATCTTTGAAGCGTCGAACATATATCCATTGGGAATGATTTGTGGATGGATATCTTTAGGGGCGATTTTCTTTTCCAATATACTTAAAGCCTCTTTCGCCAAATCGGAACCTATAGGCCTGTATTTGGGACTGAAACCTCCGATGGCCCAGTGCCCTATGCCGACGGATGCCAATGTGAATGTCGGGATTCTGGGATTGGCGGTCATCATGGTATACGTGGCATTTCCAACATAATACCCGTCGTTCACGTCTACACGCCATGTACCAATCAATATCACGGTCTGATCCGGCAGGTTCTTGATTTGCTCAACGATGGTGTAGATATTATTCTTTCTTCCATCCAGTAATATCAAGTTCAGATCCTTGATATTTTCCATTTCCTTTTTTACCAAGGTCTGCATAGCTAAACCACCGTAGGTATTATCGGTGATTAATGCTATATTTTGAGTTTGGGGATATAACTTACGTATTAACCGGATATTTTCTTTTACGTCATAAGAATACAATAACCCGCCAAGGTGTAAACCTTTATCTACGTACTCTTGGATATCGATGTATTTCGGTTCCCATTCGGCGACATTTAAATCCGAGTCGGGTAATAAGATCGCATTCTTACTGATCATACCGCATAAAACCGGTATATTAGGCTTGTATTCTTGGGAGATATAAGAAGCCCATGCCTCTTGACCTAAGATAATGATAAGCTGAGGGGTGTTATTTTCCTTATATTTATCCAATATACCTCTCATCTTACCGTCCCATAAGGGGGCTTCCGGGAGGCTCTTACAGTTCATGTTCTCGATAACCACCGGCGAGATACCACCTCCCCGCTTATATTCCTCCATAAACTCGGAAATATTGGCGGTCGTATTACGTGTATCGGGATTGTAGGAGCTAATGATTAAAATAGGGCCTGCATTATCTGTAGCGTATAAGTGGAAAGAAAAGACCAGACTTAACACGATAAAGAGTACGAATCGTATGTAGTATTTTAATAATGTCATTCTTTACCTACCTATTCATGTGCTTATTTGCGATTAAAGTACTATTTTTTGTTCATACAGTCCACAAAAATAGAAAAGATTTATGATTAATTGCTGAAATTCAAAATAAAAAGAATCTATTACGCCTAAAATCTATAACTCGATCATCACTCCGATACTTGGGAGAAGCGTTCCTGTAAGACGTTCTATCGGTCTTAATTCGTACCGTTGTTCATATATGGGAGCTTCCGGGTTGATAATTTTACCCGTTTTGATATATACGTCTTGCTCTTTGTATTTGGAATTCAATATGTTTTGGATGTCGATATAGGCTCCAAGCATGATCTTTTTGAAGTAAAATGTTTTATCGATACGGATATCTAACTGCGTGAATGGCTTGAGCCGTTCGCTGTTAAACCGGCTGTAATCATAGTATAGCCCGTTATTAGCGTCCCAAGCTTCTACATAACTACTCTTTTCTACATCGTAAGGCGTATAGGGAGCGCCTCCTACTACCCGGAACTTGGCGCCTACGTCCCAGTTCTTGGGTAAAGAATAAGTCCCGCTAAACGTGAACAGATGCTTATTGTCCCAAGCCGAGGGAAGATAAGTGTCCATATTTCTCCCATCCTTGAATTCGCTTCTTACCAAAGTGTAGGATGCGATGAAAGTAAGCCCTTTATAATTATACCAACGTCCCATGATCTCAAGCCCATAAGCTCGCCCTGTAGCGGTAGACGATACGGCCTCATTTCCCAAGACACCATAGTCTGTACCTTTCGACGCGAGTGGGATACTGTCGAGTATGGACATCGGATAACGATCATAATGTTTATAGAATCCTTCGGCCGTGAATTTCAAGTATGAGGTAGGACGGTATTCCAAGCCTAATCCGGCTTGGTCGCTTCGGATATAGCTTAAATGATTTGTCCGGTTTACATAATTACCTTCATTATCCTTGAATCCCAATGTCGTATAAGGAGGAAGCTCGTAGTAGCGTCCGATATTCGCGTTTATATAAAGCGGATCGGACAAGCGGTAGGATAAGGATAGGCGAGGAGATAACTGATCTAACAAATTATTCATATCCGAGGAATAATTGTTTGCGTCCGCACGAACACCTAAAGAGGCGGTAAACCGCTCGTTATAACTCTCATAAATAGCCGTGGCATAGATACCCCACTTCCATATGCCAAGGTCTGTTTGATATACGATGGTACGGGGGATAGAGGTAAATTGCTTTTGATAGGTGTCATTCGTGTATTGGGCGTATTCGATGTTTCCTCCGACATTCAATTGAATGAATGGTAAGCGGAACGTGTTTTCCGTTCGGAACTTATTCTCGATCTCATCCGAACGGTAATTTAAGGAGAGATTCTCTTCCTTGCTTTCGTCATTGTCTTTGTATTTAATATTCTTATTGTTGGTCTGGCTACGGCTGATAATGACCGAGTAGAGATTTTTACCGGCATAGTGTTTATAAACCGCTCCAAGGGTATACGTTTTTTGTTTTACGACCGGCAAGTAAGAGAGGATATATTGGTTTTTCTCGCTCATGTCTTTCATTCCTGTATTCAGCTTCATATCATCGATCGCCCCTAATCCGAGAACTGTAAGCTCATTCTTGGGGTTGAAGGAGTGCTTAATCTTGAATTGGGCATCCGTGAAAGTAGGTAAGAACGGCAAGCCGATCATATCGAAAAGGAATTGAAGGTAAGAGCGACGAACAGACACTTGGTAAGTGGTCTTTTTTCCTAGCGGTCCATTAGCGGACACACCGATATCTGAGGCTCCTAGGACTCCTCGCAATGAGAATTTCTCCTTATTCCCATCTTGTAGTTTAAAATCCAATACCGAACTTAAAGTGTTCCCTTTGGATGCGGGGAATGCGGCCGAATAAAAGTTGACCTCCCGGATAAAATCGGGATTGATAATACCGACCGGACCTCCGGAGGCTCCTTGGGTAGAGAAATGGTTGATATTCGGTATCTCTACGCCATCCAAAAAGAAACGGTTTTCCGAGGGACCTCCTCCTCTTACCATCAAGTCGTTACGAAACGCTGCCGTAGACGCTACTCCCGGAAAGGTTTGTACTACCCGGGAGATATCCCGGTTTCCTCCCGCGCTTTTCTCTATCTCCTTGAAACCGATTACACGAAGTCCTAGCGGACTTTCGGCGGTTTTACGGAACGGAGAGGCTACTACGCTAACCTCTTGCAGATTCTGGCTGGCTTCCTCTAGCTCGATCGGGAAGAATATATCTTTATTCGCTAGTCTGAATTCGGCGGTAACGAATGGCTTATATCCCAGAAAGGAGGATTGGAGACGATAGCTTCCGGGTGATATGCCGGATATCTCGAATAATCCGGTGGAATCGGTGACCGCCCCTTGCGTCGTGTTCCATACCACTACGTTAGCGAAAGGTATCGGCTGTCCGCTCGATGCGTCTTTTACAACTCCCTTGATAGAGAAGGAGCGCTGTTGACCGATAGCGGCTTGTATGGTACATAATAAGAATAGTAAGAAGTAAAGATGGCGTCTATCCATATCTTATATCATATTTATAGCGGTAAAGATAAGTATTATTCTGATTCGTATGTATTATCTTTGCATACATATGGAGAAAGAATTACAGATAACGGCGGATGGAAGCCATACGCTATATATTCCGGCGATGGATGAACATTATCATTCCGTGAACGGGGCCCTGCAGGAATCAAGACATATATTTATAGAGGCGGGATTGCATGCGCTTGAAAAAGACTTTATCCGAATCGTGGAGATTGGCTTCGGTACAGGGCTGAACGCCTTCTTGACATTGAAGGATGTCGAGCTATCTCAAGCACATCATATTGATTATCATACAGTGGAGTTATACCCGCTTCCTTTAGATACGATTCGTGCCTTGAATTATGGGGAGCTGATCTGGCCGGAGAGAAAAGAGTTATTCTTAGCCTTGCATGAGGCGGAGTGGAATACTCCCGTTTCAATCTCAGAGCGCTTTACACTTCATAAAATAGAAGGAAATAGTAACGCCTGTGAACTACCGGATGATATCGATTTGATCTATTTCGACGCATTTGCGCCCGAGAAACAACCGGAGATGTGGAATCAGGAAATCTATAATCGTTTGTATGCTCATACCGCACCGGGCGGAGTGATCGTAACCTATTGCGCAAAAGGAGAGGTACGCAGAGGTATGCAAGCGGCTGGTTTTGAGATGAGCCGTCTTCCCGGTCCTCCGGGCAAGCGACATATACTTAGGGGTAAAAATTGAGAATTGAAAGTTACAGAGCGTATTCCTCGGTATTTTCAATTCTCAATTCTCAACTTTCAATTATTTAAGCATTGCCTCGATCTTTTCTACGAACTTATCCTTAGCCGTAGCGCCTACTACTTTATCAACCATCTTACCGTCTTTGAAGAAAAGAACGGTAGGGATGTTGCGGATACCGAATTGTCCGACTACATCGTCATTCTCGTCAACGTTCATTTTACCGATCGTCACACGACCTTCGTATTCGGTTGCCAACTCATCAATGATAGGAGATACCATGCGGCAAGGGCCACACCACTCTGCCCAAAAGTCAAGAACCATGGGCTTTCCGGAGTTAACCAACTCCTCGAAATTAGCGTCTGTAATTTGTAGTGCCATTTTGAATTACGTATTATTTAATTATGAATTATAATCTAATGATTGTTATGACGCCAAAAGTACAAATTCTTTCAGCGTCGTACAACTTTAACCATTAATTTTAAAATCGATATTCTCGTTCTCCTGTAAAAAGTCTACCAGCTCACGGGTCACGTTTAAGCGGATATTTTGGGAGAAGAGATTTAGGGAAATATTATGTTCCCCATCGACAACCTTAAAATATAACAGGCTATGGCCCGGATTGTTCTTGATCAATACCGAAAGCTCATTGATTGTCGGCTCGTCCAAATCATGGATCGGGACCGTGATACTGATTTTCTCGATCAGCTTGTCTTTCTCGTCTTGCAAAAGGTTGACGGTACCAATCTTGAAGTCCAGTTTATTGGGGTCCCAGCGGCTAGGCTCTACACGGGCTGTGATCAAGAGATACATCCCTATTTTACCATACTTGCTGTATTCGATATAATCCTGTCCGAAAAGAGGGATCTCGCCACTACCCGTGAAATCCTCGATCTTCAAGATACCGTAAGGCTTTCCGTTCTTGGTCATTCCTTCCCGGAAACCGGTGACGATACCACCTAATAAAACCTCCCGGCCTTGTAAGGTTTCCCGCTCGTTAAGTTCTATCATGCCGGTATTGCATACATATTTTAATATGATACGGTATTCATCCAATGGGTGGGCGGATAGGTAAATACCGACCAACTCCTTCTCTTTATTTAGGCGTTCGAGATCGCTCCAACGTTCGCATTGCGGGATCTCCGGTTTAGCGATGGCGATCAAGGCGTCTCCACCGAATAAAGAGTTGACTGCCGTGCTCTTATCCATCTGGTATTTGTTACCATAGCGAACCAAGGTATCCAAGAACAATTCTCCTTTTCCACTGTCGGTGAAGAACTGTTCACGCTGGATACCGAAGTTATCGAACGCTCCGGCCAAAGCCATGGACTCTATGTTTTTCTTATTGCAAGCGGTCAAGTTCACCCGTTCTACGAAATCGAAGATACTCTTGTACGGGCCGTTCTTCTTGCGTTCCTCTATGATATTTTGTACGGCTGACTCACCTACGCCTTTCACGGCACCTAGCCCGAAGCGGATGTTCTTGTTCTTATCTACGCTGAACTTCAAGATAGACTCGTTCACGTCCGGTCCCAATACTTGAATACCCATCGCTTTACATTCATCCATGAACTTCGTGATATCCGTGATATTGGATAAGCTTCGGCTCAAGACGGCGGCCATATACTCGGACGGGAAGTTCGCTTTCAAGTAAGCGGTCTGATAAGCCACCCATGAGTAACAAGTAGCGTGACTCTTATTGAATGCGTATGAGGCGAACTTCTCCCAGTCGGACCAGATCTTGTTTAAAGTTTCCTCTTTATAGCCGTTGGCTTGACCACCGGCCATAAATTTAGACTTCAAATGGTTCATCTTCTCGATCAACTTCTTACCCATCGCCTTACGTAAGGCATCACTCTCACCACGCGTGAAGTTAGCGAGCAAACGGGATAGAAGCATGACCTGCTCTTGATAGACCGTAATACCGTATGTATCTTTCAGGTAGCGTTCCATGACGGGAATGTCGTACTTGATCTCTTCCTTACCCTGTTTACGGGCGATAAAAGAAGGGATGTAATCCATTGGACCCGGGCGATACAGGGCGTTCATGGCGATCAAGTCCTCGAATTTAGAAGGTTGCAACTCCTTCAAATACTTTTGCATACCGGCGGACTCGAACTGGAATGTACCGGTTGTCTTTCCGTCGCAATACAATTTATAAGTCTTGGGGTCCTCCAGACTGATATGGTCGATATCCAGATCATGTCCGGTAGTCAGTTTCACGTTCTCGATCGCTTCCTTGATGATGGACAAGGTCTTCAAGCCCAAGAAGTCCATCTTGATCAATCCGGTTTCCTCGATCACGGAACCCTCGTATTGGGTAACCAGCATCTCCTCGCCGGTATCCTTGTCTTTCGCCGTACTGACAGGTACGACATCCGATATATCATAACGTCCGATAATGACACCGCAGGCGTGTACACCCGTGTTACGGACGTTGCCTTCCAGCATCTGGGCGTATTTCAAGGTATCCCGTGCCAGCGGATCATTTCCGTTAGCCGCCTCTTTTAGTTCCGGCACATACTTGATGGCGTCACCCAATTTGAACTTCTTCATGTCGGGGATCTTATCCGGAACCAATTTGGCTAACCGGTTCGATTCGGATAACGGTAATTTCTGTACCCGGGCGACATCCTTGATAGCGGACTTGGTAGCCATTGTACCATAAGTAATGATATGAGCCACACGCTCGGCACCGTATTTCTCCGTTACCCAGCGTAAGACCTCGCCACGGCCATCATCATCGAAGTCGGTATCGATATCGGGGAGGGAGATACGGTCCGGATTCAAGAAACGCTCGAACAGGAGGTCATATTTGATCGGGTCGATCTTGGTGATCCCTAAGCAATAAGCTACGGCAGATCCGGCGGCCGAACCACGTCCCGGTCCTACGGATACACCGAGTTCCTCACGAGCGGCACGGATGAAATCTTGCACGATCAAGAAGTAGCCGGGGAAACCCATGGTCTTCATGATATGTAACTCGAAGTTCAGACGCTCCTTTACTTCATCGTTCAAGGGGTCTCCGTAAAGCTCCTTGGCTCCGTCGTATGTCAATTTCGCCAAATAGTCGGCTTCCAGCTTGATGCGGTATAGTTTGTCGTATCCACCTAATTTCTTGATTTTGGAGTGCGCCTCTTCCTCGCTTAATACGACATTACCGTTCTCGTCTCGGGTGAATTCCTCAAATAAATCATGCTCTGTCAATTTCTGACGGTAGGACTCCTCGGTGCCGAACTCCTCGGGAATGGCGAAAGTCGGCATGATAGGACCGCTGTCGATGGAGTAGAATTCTATTTTGTCGGCTATCTCGAGGGTATTACTCAAAGCTTCGGGGATATCGGCGAAGATGGTGTTCATCTCGGCGGTTGTCTTCATCCATTCTTGCTTGGAGTAGCGCATACGTTTGGGGTCGTCCAAGTCTTTGCCGGTACTAAGGCAGATCAGGCGGTCGTGGGCCTCAGCGTCGTCGGCATTGACGAAATGGACGTCGTTGGTGGCGATTAGCTTGATATTATATTTGTGCGCAAGCTCGATCAGCACCTTGTTCACCTCTTGTTGATGCGGGAAAATCGTGCAATCAGCGTTAGGGTCGTGTGTCTCGTGCCGTTGCATCTCAAGGTAATAGTCTTCTCCGAATAAGTTTTTGAACCATTTGATAGACTCCTCAGCCTTATCGATTCGTCCGTGCATGATATGCTGTGGGATCTCTCCTCCTAAACAGGCGGAGCAGATGATCAGATCCTCATGATATTTCTCCAACAACTCTTTGTCAATACGCGGACGTCCGTAGAATCCTTCCGTCCATGAGAGGGATACCATCTTGATCAGGTTCTTGTATCCATTCTTATTTTTGGCCAGAACGATCAAGTGCCAGCCGCTACGGTCGTCTTGCGAGGCCAGCTTGCTATGCCTTCCGTTGCGAGCGCAATAACATTCGCACCCGATGATCGGCTTGAAGATGGAAGCTTTCGCTTCGGCGATTTGTTTTTGTAGTTCCGTTATCCTTTGTTGTTCCTCATCGGTTGGCGCATCCTTGGCCAGCAGCGGTTTTAGTTCTTTCTCGGAGTCCTTGATGATCCCGAGAGGTTTACTGTTCTTTTTGCTAACCTTATTGAAAAACTCCTTGATACCGAACATAACGCCATGGTCTGTTACGGCGATCGCACGCATTCCGTCTTTGTACGCTTTGTCGATCAACGCGTCGATGGATGCCTGTCCGTCCAGCAAGGAATACTGGGTATGTACGTGTAAATGAATAAACGGTTCCATATATATTAATGTATAGTCTGGTGCATATTGAAATAAGTGCATAAAGGTAGGAAATATTTTTTAGTACGAGAGAGGTTGTTTTGCTTTTAAAAAAACACGTACGTCTTTTTTCGGAAACACGTACATGTTTTTGGAAAAAGACGTACGTGTTTTCTGAAGGATATAATGAGGTTATAATATGTGTGATTCTATAGAATCTATATGTTATATAAACAGATGTTGTATTGATATTTTGCTTGATATAAGCCGTATATCGTGACAGGAGGTTTTCGTGAGGTGCTCGAACTAGCGGATGGAAGATAGTTATGAATGGCGTTTTTCTGTGTGAAAAGCCGTTTTATACTGTACTTATGCTTGGAAAAAGCGAATCTCAGGGAGTTCTGTTTACAAAGTGTCATTTTGTTAGAACAAAGGAAACTAATATTCCGATCTATCGCAAAAGGTGATCTTACTTTTGTTGATTATTCGATGGTGTATTTATAATGTACGCATGTACATTAAATAATAGAAGAGAAAAATGATTGATTTAAACGATCGTTTAGATCTTGCGTTTTTAAAGAAGGAAAACGGGAGGTTCGTTTACGGAATCGGTTGTTTCGTAAAGGATAGGCTATCCTATTGATAAGAAAGCGAATAAGGGATGAAAAAAATAGCCCGGAAGGGTTGCAGAAGTCAAAGAAACGCGTACCTTTGCAAATGACTAATTAAAACGATGGTTTAGACTAGTCGTTTTCTAACGGTAGTCTGCTATCAGAAAATAGCTAAGTGCTTAATTAACACTATTATTAATATTAAATTCTAAATTATGAACAGAAAGATTTCTACATTGTTAACGGCGGGTCTGCTTGTGGCGGGGTCGCTGTGCGGTAGTGCCTTCGCTCAGACGCCGACGGTTTCCATTAAAGATTTGACCGGAATCGGATCTACAGTGGCGAATGAACTGAAAAACGGGGCTCGATATGTGATGGTAGATGCCTCTTCATTGCTAGCCTATGGTCATGAAATAAGCACTACTACCGGTAAGATTGTTGAGGTAGGGGAGGCTATAAACACTCCGATTTTTTGCGATGACAGCGATAGCAAAGACGGCGTTAAGAAGTACATTTGGACGGTCAGCGTGACAGAGGTTCCGAGAGGTTTCTTCTCTTATACCCTCACCAATGCGGAGACTGGAAAGGCGTTGAGATACAACAGCGCATATAATGCGATAGAGACAGACCCGGCAGCGAAAGCCGAGGATACCTTTAAGGATTTCGTGTTTGAGAATACAGGTACTGTCACTTCTACTCCCACTGGTGCGAAGTATTCTGCCTCTAATAAGTACATGGTTGCCTATAAAGCGGGTGTGACTGTTTGGAACGGTCTGTCATGGTCTGGCAGCCCATTGGTCTCTACTACTACGATCTCTGCTCCTGTGTTCTATGAGGTTAAATCCGAGGAACTTGAGGATGTTACCGAGTTGAACGCATTATATAACACTTCTGGATTCTCATTCGCTTCCAAGCCTTATGATACGGATCAAACCGAGGAGCCGATCGGCAACTTGTTCAATACGAAGAAGGTGGTAGCTCGCTATGTATCTACCGCTATTGAAGTTGACGCTACTCAGTATCCTTCTTATTCGGGTAATACTAGTGATTTGAGGATCAAGCCGGGTATGTATTTCTTCACAGAGAACGCTCCGAAAGATGGTGCTGATTATAAAGAATGGATGAACGCTACGATCTTGGTCGTAAGCTCAACGGAGACCGTTGAGGCTACAAATGCGGGACGTGCCTCTGGTGATGGTTTCGCTTTGGCAGAGGTGAAAGTCAGCGACTTGAACTTCTATCAAGGTTCGGATAATGCTTGGATGACAGCAGCTA
Source organism: Parabacteroides sp. merdae-related_45_40 (assembly GCF_001915675.1). Lineage (NCBI taxonomy): Bacteria > Pseudomonadati > Bacteroidota > Bacteroidia > Bacteroidales > Tannerellaceae > Parabacteroides > Parabacteroides sp. merdae-related_45_40. The sequence goes on from NZ_MNQY01000113.1 coordinate 105,285, forward strand.
ACGATATCTCTATCAATAACGCTAACTTCCGTGTGCAAAAGAGCTATGTGGACGCTTATCCGTATGAGTTGAACGTTGATGATTTCCGTTATCGTGAGCAAGCTAGCAAGGCTAAGCACGTTACTAAGCCTGTTAAGTTACATGTGTTGAAACATAGTGACAAGTACTATCTGACCACTACACATGCTACAGATGACCAGTTCATCTTCAAGTTGGCTGCCGCCGGTATGAAGAAAGGTATCGAGTTGTTGAACACGGAGGCTAAGGTCGCCGCTTACACGATCCGTATCTTAGACGGTAAGGAATTTGGGTCATCTACCGATAACATCGACAAGAAAGACATCAAGAGCGTATACGGCAAGTACTTGACGAACGCCGTTAAAGCTTCTCAATTCGAGTTGGTAGCTAAGGCTAAGGTTCTTTCTCAATTGGAGACTCCGGCTTATCAATGGGCTATCTCCAGCGTAGACAATGAGTATGAGGTGACATTCACGAACCGTGAGACCGGCGAGTATTTCACAGCAAGCTTGTTCCCGAAGGCTGATCTGGGCGAGAACGTTTACGAATTGTCCACAAAGAGCAAAAAGGTTACCGCTATCTATGTAGACGCGAACACATACAATGAGACAGTGGGTGAAGTCGCTGAAATGCAACAACTGATCGTCGAGTTGACTCCGGCTGAGGTTGATCCGTACGCAGGTTTCTTGAACCTAGACGATGAGACTTTGGTGACGATGGCTTTCGCTCGCGATAACAACGAGACTTCCAATAAGTGGTATGTGGCAGCTAAGAAACAAGCAATCCCATTGATTAGATATGAATTGAACAAGAACGGTAAGTTCGCTAACGAGGTATCCGATGCCGCTCAATGGCAATTGGTGAAAGATGATAAAAAATGTACGATCATCGAGCGCAGTTTCGTTTACAATAAGGATGGCCGCGTGACGGTACAGGCTAGAGCAGATAAGGGCTACGCTTATGTTTATCAGTTGCAGTATATCAATGATGGTATCGAGACTGATGAATATTTCCCGCAAGGAACTACTCCTGTAACTAATGTAACAGAACAGGAAGTGTTAGTTAATGAAGGTCAAGCTAAGTTCGTGATCAAGCTAGCCGCCGATGGTTCTGTTTACTTGATTCCGGTGGGTGACACAGACAGTTCTATCGCTTCAATTTTGGATGAGAATACGAAGTCTGTTGTAGACGCTACTTATAAGGCTTCTATCGACGAATGTCAATATACTACTCCGTCTTCAGTTTACGCATGGCCGTCAACTTCTACACAACAAGATTGGTTATTGAACACCTACTTGATCGTAGAAGCACCGGAGATCAGCTACCCGGCAGAGGAAGGTCATATCTCCTTGGTAAGCGATAAGGGTAACTATATCTCCATGAACGAGAATCGCGATGGTATCGTGGTAAACGAGAATCAATACTCATTCTACTTGCAAGTAACCGATGAGGACGCTGTTGTTCCTTCTTTCTATATCTCTAACAAGGGTACGGTTGAGAATGGTGACAGATTGTTCTTGTTCAACCCGGCAGACTCTGTAAACTATTATGTCGCAGATGGTACATACGACAGAAAGTATGAGTGGATCAAGGGTGAGACAAAGGCGATCTTCAAGCCGGCCACTCTTTGGGAGACTAAGGATACTTTGACTACGGTCGTTAAGGGTAACAAGGTTTCCGTGGCTGAAGAGGCTGATGATGAGGGCGTATTAGGTGGCTTGGATTACTTCAAGGTTCAGATCATCCAGTGCGAGGACAATGAGAACGAATATCGTATCCGTTCTGTAGCCAAGAAGGGTTCTTATCTGTATAGCTTCAACGACCAGTTGTCTTGGAGCGGTAGCAAGGAGAAAGCAATGCGCTTCACTATCACTACAGGCGATCCTACAGCTAACGAGTCTATCGCAGACGCAGCAGAAGGCGTTAAGGTAATCGCTGGCAACGGTACCGTTGAGATCCAAGGCGCAGCTGGTAAGAACGTGGTAATCACAAACGTTCTTGGTAAGGTTGTAGCTAGCACGGTTCTTACTTCCGATGACGCTACGATCGCTGCTCCGGCAGGTATCGTTGTGGTGTCTGTAGAAGGCGAGGAAGCTGTTAAGGCAGTCGTTAAATAAGAATAATGACGATAAATAACATAAATCGAAAATCATTCCTGCGGGAGTTGTAGTGATTCAAGTACCCCGTGAGGGCGAACAGGCGGGAATGGATTAATATTAATACTAAAGTAATAAATTAAAGTTCATCTGCCGTTACCTCCGTGAGGAGGGAAGGTGTGAAAAAATAGCCTCGGTCGTTTCCGCGATCGGGGCTAACTTTTGAGTGCCCCTTTCATGAGTTATACTTTTTATATAGCTTTCCTGTATGTTTCAGTAGGATAAATGTAGATGTTATTGAAAAATGTATATCTTTGCTTACTATTAGAAGGAAAAGCAAATGAGGAAGTTTATGAGAAAGATCGGATTGTTGTTGATTGCCGTGATGATGATTTTACCGGCGATGGCTCAGGTTTCTTTCGGCGTACGTGCCGGAGGCGCTTATTCTTCGTTGATCCAGAAGGTGGAGGATACGTATGAGGCGGGAGCCCGCTTCGGTTTCAGCATAGCGGGTTTGGCGGATATTCCTTTGAGCAAGAATAAAAAATGGTCGCTTCGTCCTGAGGTGGCGTTCGTGAACCAAGGTGGCGCTTATTATTCGAATCAGGATATACATGGGATGGCGCTTCATAATAAATGTTGGTATTACTCTTTGCAGATTCCCGTGAATGTGGCTTATACATTTACCTTCACGGACGTTCATCTGTCCGTATTCGCCGGTCCTACCTTTGATTGGTCCTTGTTTGGCAAGATGAAGAGCCGGGAGACCAATCCGGATCTCCATTTCGGCGTGTCCGATGAGAAGGACTTGAAACCTTGCGACTTTGGCATGAATGTCGGCCTATCGGTAGAATATAGTAACTTTTTCTTTTCCGTAAGTTCCCTATGCGGCATGATAGACCGCCGTGCCTTGAAGCGTGACGGCGAGACTTCCGTTTATCAAAATAACGTGACATTCTCTTTGGGGTATTACTTCCGTAAGTGATGAGTATCTTCATAATAACTTGAAAAATAATTAGATTTGTTTGGTATTTCGGATAAAACCCGTACCTTTGCAAGCCGATTATTATCAAATTGTACTAAGAGTTTAGTTCTTAGCACGTTGTTGCATCATGTGTCCGTTGTGACAATGTTGGTAAGGCTAGTTTTTTGAGTTATTAATTAATTTAATTTTTAAGCAGTGGATACTTTAAGTTTTAAGACCATTTCTGCAAACAAGGCAACTGTAAACAAAGAGTGGGTCATTGTTGATGCTGAAGGCCAGACGTTAGGTCGCCTTTGCGCTAAAGTAGCGAAGCTTTTGCGCGGTAAGTACAAACCCAATTTCACTCCGCACGTTGACTGTGGTGATAATGTAATCATCATCAATGCAGACAAAGTCGTTCTGACTGGTAACAAGTGGAACGATCGTATTTATTTGAGATATACCGGATATCCCGGTGGACAGATCGAGTATACTCCGGCTGATCTTTTGAAGAAAGGTGGCGACCGTCTGTTCCGTAAAGTAGTAAAAGGTATGTTGCCTAAGAACCGTCTGGGTGCAAAGTTGTTGAACAACATGTACGTTTATGAGGGAACTGAGCACAAGCACGAGGCTCAACAACCTAAGTTAATCGATATAAACTCATATAAATAATCACGATGGAAGTAGTAAATGCAATAGGAAGACGTAAAGCGGCAGTCGCTCGCGTATTCGTTAGCGAAGGTACGGGAAAGATCACGATCAACAAACGTGAGCTGGAAAAATACTTTCCTTCTTCAATCCTTCAGTTTATCGTAAAGCAGCCGTTAGCAAAGTTGAACGTCGCTGAGCAATATGATATTAAGATCAACCTTGACGGTGGTGGTTTCAAAGGTCAGTCTGAGGCTGCCCGTTTGGCTATCTCTCGTGCGTTGATAAAGATTAATCCGGAAGATAAGGCTGTCTTGAGAGCGGAAGGATTCGTAACTCGCGATCCTCGTGCTGTTGAGCGTAAGAAACCGGGTCGTCCGAAAGCTCGTAAGAGATTCCAGTTCAGTAAACGTTAATGTTATTTGTGAGTCCCTTACAAGTAAAGCGAAGCGTTTAGTATCTAAATTATCGGGATTCTTTTTACATGTGGACATGCGGAAAGACTACCTGATGGTTGAAATTAAACAAAGAAAGTAAACGATTTAAGAAAAAAACAATGTCAAGAGTAAATTTTGATCAATTATTAGAGGCTGGTGTACACTTCGGACACTTAAAAAGAAAGTGGAATCCCGCTATGGCTCCTTATATCTTCATGGAGCGCAATGGTATTCATATCATTGACCTTTATAAAACAGTTGCTAAAGTAGACGAAGCCGCTGAAGTTATGAAGAACTTGGCTAAACAAGGCAAGAAAGTTCTTTTCGTGGCTACCAAAAAACAAGCTAAACAAGTTGTCGCTGATAAGGCTGCTTCCGTAGGTATGCCTTACGTTATCGAGCGCTGGCCGGGTGGTATGTTGACCAACTTCCCGACGATCCGTAAAGCTATCAAGAAGATGGCTACTATCGATAAGATGACAAAAGATGGTACATTTGATAATCTTTCTAAGAGAGAAAAACTTCAAATCACTCGTCAACGCGCTAAGTTGGAGAAGACTTTAGGTTCTATCGTAGACCTTACTCGTCTTCCGTCAGCGTTGTTCGTTGTAGACGTGATGAAAGAGCATATCGCTGTTCGTGAGGCTAACCGTTTGGGTATCCCTGTATTCGGTATGGTTGATACGAACTCTAATCCGAACAATATCGACTACGTTATTCCGGCTAACGATGACGCTACAAAGTCTGTAGAGGTTATCTTGGGCGCTATCTGTGAGGCTATGAACGAAGGCTTGCAAGAGCGTAAGGCTGAGAAAATTGACGCAGAGGCTGCTGAGGAAGCTCCGAAAAGAGAGCGTAAGGCAAAAGCCGCTGTTAAGAAAGAACGTACGAAGAAAGAAGACGACGATGCGTTGAACGCTAACGTTGCCGGTAAGTTCGCGAAAGACGAAGAATAATTCGATTGACAATTGACGTTGACAATTGACAATTAGAATACAAATACAATGGGCAGTTGGCTTTTGACAGGATTTGTCAATTGGCAACTGTCCATTGTCAATTTTTGAAAGTATAAACATTTTAAAGATAAAGGAAATAAGATTATGGCTGTAACAATGGCTGATATTACCAAGCTGCGCAAAATGAGTGGAGCTGGTATGATGGACTGTAAGAAGGCTTTGACAGAGTCTGACGGTGACATCGAGAAAGCAATGGAAATTATCCGTAAAAAAGGACAGGCTATCGCCGCTAAACGTTCTGATCGTGAGGCTGCCGAGGGTTGTGTGTTGGCTAAGAAGGATGGCGAGTTCGCCGCTATCATCGCTTTGAAGTGCGAAACAGACTTCGTGGCTAAGAATGAGGACTTCGTAGCTTTGACTCAGGCTATCTTGGACGCTGCCGTGGCTAACAAATGCCGTACTTTGGACGAGGTGAAAGCTTTGCCTATGGGCAAGGGTACTATCCAAGAAGCTGTTACGGATCGTAGCGGTATCACTGGCGAGAAAATGGAGTTGGATGGCTACTGCGTAGTTGAAGGTGCTTACACTACTGTATACAACCATATGGGTAAGAACCAACTTTGTACGATCGCCGCTTTCAACAAGGAGTCTGAGGAAGCCGCTCACAATATCGTTATGCAGATCGCCGCTATGAACCCGATCGCTATCGATGAGGCTGGTGTTCCTGAGTCTGTAAAAGAGAAAGAGATCCAGGTTGCTATCGAGAAGACGAAGGCTGAGCAGGTACAGAAGGCTGTAGAGGCTGCATTGAAGAAGGCTGGTATTAATCCTTCGCATGTAGATAGCGAGGCTCACATGGAAAGTAACATGGATAAGGGCTGGATCACGGCAGAGGATGTAGCTAAGGCTAAAGAAATCATCGCTACTGTTTCCGCTGAGAAGGCGGCTAACTTACCTCAACAGATGATCGAGAATATCGCTAAGGGTCGTCTGGGCAAGTTCTTGAAAGAGGTTTGCTTGTTGAACCAAGAAGACATTATGGATGGCAAGAAGACTGTAAGAGAGACAATGAAGGAGATCGATCCTGAGTTACAAATCTTGGCGTTCAAACGTTTCACTTTGCGTGCTGAATAATTGCGGTAACGTATTTGATATAAAGAAAAAGGCGGTACAACCCAATGTATCGCCTTTTTTATAAAGTATAGCTTACTTGCCCATAGAAGATATACTTACTTGTCCAATGCAGTATATCTTACTTTGCCAAGTAAGTATATCTGTTTAATTTTTTCTTATTTCAATGCGGCCAACGCATCCTTAATACGTTTGATCGCCTCCACGATATTCTCATCGCTGGTAGCGTAACTCATGCGGATACACTCAGGTGCCCCGAACGAGGTACCACCTACGCAAGCTACGTGCGCTACTTCTAAGAGATACATAGCTAAGTCATCAGCGTTGTTGATTACACAGGTTCCATCTGTCTTGCCGTAATAATAACTACATTTGGGGAATAAGTAGAAGGCGCCTTCCGGTTTATTCACCTCGAAGCCCGGAACTTCTTTCGCTAAATTAACGATTAAGTCACGACGACGTTCGAAAGCCTTACGCATTTCCTCAACGGGTTCTTGTGAGCCTGTATAAGCCGCTTCCGCCGCTTTTTGAGATACGGAGCAAGGGCCAGAGGTATATTGTCCTTGTAATTTATTAACCGCTTTCACGATCCATTCCGGTCCGGCGATGAAACCGATACGCCAGCCAGTCATCGCATACGCTTTGGAAACGCCGTTTACGATAACCGTACGGTCTTTCATTCCTTCGATAGAAGCGATGCTGTTGTGTTTACCAATATAGTTAATATGTTCGTAGATCTCATCCGCTATAACGATGATATCCGGATGTTTTTTCAATACTTCCGCTAAACCTGCCAATTCCTCGGCGCTGTAAACAGAACCCGTCGGGTTGGAGGGAGAGCAAAGGATTAACGCTTTTGTCTTAGGTGTAATAGCGGCTTCCAGCTGAGCTGGAGTGATCTTGAAATCTTGCTCGATACCAGCCGGAACGATAACGGGGGTTCCTTCCGCTAACTTCACCATCTCCGGATAGCTTACCCAGAAAGGGGCAGGGATGATAACCTCGTCCCCCGGATTTACCAATACCATGACCGTGTTACAAACGGATTGTTTGGCACCGTTTGCGCAAGAGATCTGGCCTGCTGTATATTCCAGTCCATTCTCGTTCTTCAATTTGGCAACGATAGCATTACGTAATGCCGGATAACCCGCTACGGGAGAATAACGTGAGAAATTATCGTCAATCGCCTTCTTCGCGGCTTCTTTAATGAAGTCGGGAGTATTGAAATCGGGTTCTCCCACACTTAAGTTGATAACATCGATACCTTGAGCTTTCAACTCACCGCTCTTTTGTGACATCGCCAATGTTGCTGAAGGCGATAAACTCGCTAAACGATCTGAGACTTGTGTCATGACATTGCTTTTTGTATAGGTTGTTTTATTATTATGCGACAAAAGTAATCAATAATCGGAATTCTTGCAACGTTCTGATAACTATTTAATGTTATGCAGCACATGCCCCATACGTTCTTTCTTCGTTTTCATGTAGAATTCGTTGTATGGATTTGGTTTCACCTCGATAGGAACGTTCTCTACTACCTCAAGTCCGTAAGCTTCCAGACCTACGCGTTTTACCGGATTATTGCTCATCAGGCGCATTTTCGTTACGCCGATATGACGTAAGATCTGTGCTCCGACACCATAATCTCGCTCGTCCGCTTGATGGCCTAAATGCAAGTTCGCGTCCACCGTATCCAAACCATCCTCTTGGAGCTTGTATGCTTTCATCTTCTCCATCAATCCGATGCCTCGTCCTTCTTGGTTCAGGTAAACGATAACCCCTTTGCCTTCTTGGTCGATGCGGCGCATAGCCTCGTGCAGTTGCTCTCCGCACTCGCAACGCATGGAACCGAAGATATCACCTGTAGCGCAAGATGAGTGCACGCGTACTAAGATAGGCTCGTCTTTCTCGAATTTACCCTTTATCAAAGCTATATGCTCTAATCCATTGCTTTTCTGGCGGAAAGGAATGAGACGGAAATGTCCGTACTCGGTAGGGAGATCTACCTCTACACCGTTCTCTACGATCGATTCGGTCCGGAGGCGATAAGCGATCAGGTCCTTGATGCAAATAATCTTGATATCAAATTTCTTGGCTACCTCGATTAATTGCGGCAGACGTGCCATGGTTCCATCCTCGTTGATGATCTCGATCAAGGCTCCGGCGGGATATAAACCGGCTAACCGGGCCAAATCCACGGCTGCCTCTGTATGACCCGCACGGCGAAGTACGCCACGAGAGCGGGCACGAAGCGGATTGATATGTCCGGGACGTCCCAGATCGGATGGCTTGGTCTTTGGATCAGCCAGCGCCAAGATCGTTTCCGCACGGTCGTACATGGAAACGCCGGTCGTGCATTTCCCTCCTAATTTATCTACTGTTATCGTGAAAGGAGTACCTAATAAAGAGGTGTTATTGGCAACTTGCATATCCAGCTCCAACTCTTGGCAACGTTCTTCCGTGATCGGGGCGCATAATACACCTCGTCCGTTTTTCAACATGAAGTTGATTTTTTCCGGGGTTACTTTCTCGGCCGCGATGATAAAGTCTCCTTCATTCTCCCGGTCCTCGTCGTCTACAACGATTAAGAACTTTCCTTCACGGAAATCCTCGATAGCTTCTTCGATGGTGTTTAATTGAATCTCGCTCATATTTATTGATTATTTATATCCGAGTTATTTTTTAGCAAATGTAATGAATATATCATATTGATCAGTTCCTTACTGGTCTTTTGTACCATGACGATATCATGCCGTAGCAATTTACGTTGGTACGTAGCCAATAGGTAGATCGGCAATCCCAGTGGGAAGAAAATACCGATAGCCAAGGCAAGTTTCCCGTTTATATGCTTGCTTAGCTTATTATTGTAACCTCCGATGACCGGGTAGTCCATCAATTTATTCAGGAGTAAATTCTGGTCGGAATTACTTAATTCCTCCACGATATTTTCCGTGTCCTGAGCTAACAGTTCCGCTGTGTTATCTTTTCCGCCTTGTTTCCAAAATGTCAGATAATTGATCCAACGTTTATGGTTTGCCAGATAAGTCGTGCTTTCTTCCACTAATTTCTCCAGTTGAGGAAGGGTTGCCTCATAATCGGGGGTGTATATGATAACCTCTTTCCGCTCCACTTTTCTCCCTTCACGCTTACCTATTAAGTTCTTCAAGGCATTCACGTAAGTGTCGGCATTCAAGATAACAGAATCTTTTACCGCTTTATAGGTTAGGAATATACCCATAGGTGTTAAGACCACGGAGCTAAGCCACATACCTTCCCATGCGTCCCAAACGCCGTCGCGTGCCATCTTGAAGCCCATATTATCTATAATATAATAGAAGATAAACAAGATTACCGAGATAACGACCGGTACGCCCAACCCACCTTTACGGATGATGGCTCCTAAGGGCGCTCCGATAAAGAAGAACATGATGCAAGCGAACGATACCGTGAATTTCTTATGCCATTCCGTCAAGTGGCGGCGTACCTTATAGGCCTCGTCGCCAACCGTGGCCGCACGGAAATAATAGTCGGTCTTGATATTCTCGATCGAGGATTTGGCCCGGCCTAATAAAGCCGCTTTACTACTCGGTGCCTGCGCTTGGTAAAGACTGTCGAAATCCAACTGGATGGTAGGAGTGATTACCGGCAATTTTTCCTGCTGCTCGTCTGGTTGCCCCTCGGCTTCACTCTCTTTTTTAGCTCGTAAGGACTTTAGTGTTTTTACGTATGAGGCATCGTAAATGCTTTTTGCGTTCACGTCCTTGATGCTATCCAAGCGTACGCCCATCGAATCGATAGAGGTTTGTAAATCCTTCAAGTTTTTTCCCATATATTGGTTCTGCATGAAAGATTCGTCGGTACGGTTGAAATTCGCGTCGAATTCAATCAAGATATCCTTGCTGCTGAATGATTCCCGTCGATAGGGGACGGCGGTTCTCGCTTGCGTCGTGTTGGCTTGGCTTTTACCTACGTTCTCGAAAGATTCTCCGTTAAATAAAGATAGGACAAGGAATAATTTATCGGCGGATGTCTTTAGCCGTCCGGAGTCCGCTACGATTACACGGGCGTTATTGAATCCTTCCGAATAATCATAGATCATCACGTCTTTTAATAAACCGTCCTTCGGGTCCTTTTTCTTCACATATACATTGAATCCGGGAATATCTTTGTAGAATGAACCTTCCGGAATATCCAATTCCGGTGATTTCTGGCGCATGGAATATAATAATGTATATAGCTTGACTTGGACAACGGGCATTACGTTGTTTTGGAAGAAAAAGGCTCCCACGCTCACAAATAGTAGCGTTACGATCAAAGGACGCATGATATGTATCAATGATACCCCGGCAGACTTCATGGCCAGTAATTCCAGACGTTCCCCTAAATTTCCAAAAGTCATTAATGAGGCTAATAGAATAGCCAAGGGAAGTGCCATCGGGACAAGAAACAAGGCCGCATACATAAACATCTCCGCTAATACAGGGATACCAAGGCCTTTTCCCACCATATCGTCGATGTATCGCCAAAGAAATTGCATCAACACAATAAACAGACAAATACCGAATGTCATAAGAAACAACGGCAGGAATGTCTGCAGCATAAATGTATATAATCGTTTTATTCTCAACATTGCCTAATCTGGTTGAAGTGGCAAAAGTAGTGTAAAAAACGATAACACCCCACAGATTTCTGTAAAACTACTCTAAATACCAAGCGTTCGCTTCAAATCTTCCACTTGCGAGTCCCATAAATTAATGGAATCTTTTTTCTCCCCGGGTTCGGAGAAATCCGTAATCTCAAGTGCCGTAGAACCTGTTAATTCGATTGTATGGATTATAAATTCGAAATAAGCGTTCTCATCTTCCTCGTCCACCCAGCGGTAACGGATAAAGTTCTCCGGCTTGGAGTCGATCACTGTTGCCTCTTGGGCCTCTTTACTCCATTTAAAGGTGTAGAGATTATCATTTATAATGACCTCGTCGGCGAACCAAGCGGAAAGTCCCAAAGCGGTGGTTAGGTGATTCCACAAGCTTCGTCGTGAAACTTTATCGAAAATGTATTCGATATGAAACTTCTCTTTCTTCATTGTTCTTATCCTTATATTTGCCGCAAGATACATAAAAGATTTGAAAACGACTAATTTTAATGATGAAAAAAGTAACTAATAACTAACTGATTAGGTGGAGGTCTTAAAAATTAAGCGAATTTTTTTATTGAAAATGTTGTGTAATTCAAAAATAACCCCTACTTTTGCACCGTCAATAAGAGAAATAGTGACAATGAAATGATGGCGAGATAGCTCAGCTGGTTAGAGCGCATGATTCATAATCATGAGGTCCCCGGTTCAATCCCGGGTCTCGCTACCTAGAAAAGGAGGTCGATTTTTCGATCTCCTTTTTTCTTTTGCTATCAGATGGTCTTTTGGGAGGATAAAAAAACCTGAACAATCTTTCTCGTAAACGATCTTGATTGTTCAGGCAAAATAATTATGTAACCTCGCGGTTATGTTAATTAGGTTTGCCTACATCATAATTTAAGGGTAATTATATATGTAAGCAGGGTCATAGGGTAAAATTTCGCAAATTGCTTTGCTTGATTTATAAATACAAAGATATGTATGTCTAAATGTTTTGAGTGATGGTATTTGTCTCAATAGGAGAATGTATTTCTATCATATAAATAACGCACGCCTCGGAAATCATCTGAAGCGTGCGTTTAGCATATAAAATTTAAATCTAGTTACCCTTGTTTATGTAGTGACCCTGCTGTGATTTTTATATGCTTACCCTAATGTCTGTTGCGAATATATTCATAATATTCATAGGTTGTATCTTTATTTGATCGGTATTTGTATCAGTTTAGTGTGTAAAACTATCAACAGGTGGAGTGGGCCTTGTGATGAAGCGGGTTTCCGTTAATATTTAAATAAAGTTAAGACGGTGTTCGTGTCAATATCATGGGTATTCCTATCACGGAGAATGCGGTTTTTGAGAGAAAAACAGCGCACGCCCGAAATTCTCTAATCTCGTGACGTGCGCCAAAGCATATAAAAATTGAGGGTATCTTAATTCAGTGTTATATGTTGGATAACGGTTGCCCAGTCGGCAATTACAATATTAGCCGAAACTTCTCCAGAGTACTTGAAAGTGATCTCGGTGCGTTTTCCGGGGTTTGCAGCGAATAATTCTCCGTTTTTGTCTTTTTCGCTAGAAAAAATAAGATCACCGTCCTTGTAAAGCTCTATCGTTATATTTTGAGCCGGAAAAATGGCTTGGGCTTCTGTTGTCAAATTACCTTTTTCGTCAAAAGAAGCGGGGAAAGCGAATTCAACCTCTTCTCCTGTTGGGTTGCCATTGTAGTCCAATGAGCTTTTTGTATTTTTAATTCGATATTCAAAATTTCCGGCATTACTCCCTAGATACTTGATCAGTCCTTTCGTTGAAAGCTGGAAAATTGAAGTTTTGCGAATGATTTGTAATTCGTTTGATACGGTGGATTTTGTTGAAGAGTTCTTATGAAGCGTAACTTGTCCATAGAACAAATCGCTCGGAATATTAGCTATGCCGTTATTCTCTTTTAGACTGACTTGCAAATCGGATATAATATTGGCTTTGCTCATGTTTGAAATCTCTTCGTTTCCAGAATTGATTCCACTCCATGCGATCACGGTTATGTCATTACTGTTCGGGCAGTTAATGTCTATAGCCCGGCGAGATAAAATTGTAGATTTGTTTACATTAATCTGCTCGAAGAAATCGTTGTTTTGATCGAAGACAAATAATGTAGCTCCATTCACCTCTCCCTTGGTCGTAATGTCGTTACCATCTGAATTCATTGCTTTTAATACCACGGAGAATGGCACTTCGGCTTGTTCAATAACCTCACTCGTTGTTGCTACTACGTCATTTGAATCATCCGTGCAAGCGGAGAATGACAAAACTGTGAAAATAACAGAAACCGCAAATACGCAATTTGCGAAAAAATTACCCTTTTTCATGACCCTACTTTTTATATGCTTTACTCTTAATCTAAGTGACTTGGTTTTTTTTTGACCGCCCCTCAACGGTCTTTCCTTATCACTACATCGCGAATGTATGTATAAAAATCATAGGTTGTATCTTTTATGATGGGTATTTTTATCAAAAAAGTGGGTAAAACTATCATTATACCTCTATGTCCCTTTATTGATGCATGTTTTGGATGATGCTTAAATAATGTTAATTAGTTTGTTCCTATCAATTTGAGTGGTAAATATATCATCGCTGGTCCTTACTGATAGCCTTGCCTCTGTTGTGTGATAGGAATGCAGTTGTTGTTAACGTCTATTAAAACGCCAGTAAAAAACGTTCGTTTAAATCTTGCGTTTTTATCTTCAACTTTTTTGCAGCCTTACAAAGGTCAAAAATTTTATTTAAATTTCAGTTATTCAGTTGGATAAAAATAATAAAAAAAATAACATGATTATCAATGAGACTTCATAATTTATACACATAAAAACGCAAGATTTAAACGAACGTTTTTTACTGGCGTTTTATATAAATAACATCTTAATAATCAATGATATGAGATCAAAAGGTTTTAAAGCGAAATTTATGATGGCATTTTGGGGCTTGTTCGTTGAAGCTCATTATATTGCTGCGGCCAATGATACAATGGAGGGCTCTCAAGGAATTCTACCTTTTATCATTTTACTGATAGTGTCCATATGTGTAATAGCTTTTTTGAGTTATTATATGTATAGGTTGAAGAAAGAGTATATTGCCAAAGATGGTGAGCTTATGGCGAGAAACGATGAGCTTCTTCGGTCTGTCGATGCGTTAAGCGTAAAAAATCGGGAGATCCAACAAATGTTGGTCAATAAAATCCGTGAGACTGATAATTGGAATAGGGATAATGAGGTAGAACGGGAGGATTTGAAAAAGCGCCTTGAGGAAATGGAAAAGCTCCATAATTCGTTTTTTGTTGAAACGATTCATGAAATGCGTACTCCACTATCGCTTGTGCTTGGTTCGTTGAGTGAGTTGTTGCAACGTAAAAATGATATTGACTCTAGTGAAGCGACTCAATTATTGTCTGCTTACCGTAATACCTTGGCTCTTCAAGACCTTATCGAGCAATTGCGAAATACCCGTCATGGAGATGACGTGGCAAACCATCTTCGGATAGCTCGTTATGACATGATCAGTATAACAAAGCAGATTTGTGATTTATTCGTGGACTGGATAGCCATGAATAATGTGGAATTTCATATTAATACCCAAACCTCTGTTCTTTGGGTCTGGATAGATCGTCGGAAGATGGAGTTTGCCTTGCATGTACTTTTATCTAATGCGTTAAAAAATACCTACCGCTTTGGAAAGATCTCGATCAATATTTCCGTGGTGCGCTCAAATGGCAAGGCTTATTGTTCTTTCTCTATCCAAGATGATGGGTTAGGAGAAAGCGAAAGTACCCGTTTGGGTTTGAAACAGATCGTGGATATGACAGAATCCTCCGGCGCTATTTTCGAAGGAATTTCATCGGAGGACGAGACGGGAACCCAATATACGATATTGATTCCTTTGGGGAGAAGCCATTATATGGAACGTGCCGTGGAATTCATCGAGCCGGATGGTGATCTGGTAAAGCTGAATGAGATGCAGAAGGAGGAGATCGCCGAGTTGATCCAAGTTGTTCCGAAAAAGAAAGAGACCGGGAAGAAAATGTTGGTGATTGATGACAGTGATCAGATCCGTTGGTTCCTGCGTCATGTTTTTGCCAGTGAGTATCATGTTTCGGAAGCTCATAATGGCCAGGAGGGTGTAGAGATCGCGCGAGTTGAACGGCCGGATTTTATTTTATGTGACGTGATGATGCCCGTTAAAGATGGGCTTGCTACCTGTCGTGAAATCAAAGGCATCCCAGAATTAGCGCAAGTGCCGGTTGTCTTGCTAACCGCAAAGGTAGAGAGTGAGGATGTTATAGCCGGCATTGAATGTGGCGCCGATGATTATATAACCAAGCCATTCGATGTAGAGGTGTTACGAAGTAAGGTAAACAGTTTATTGAAACGTAGGGATGAGATGAGACGTTTCTATACGTCGAGTCCTGTAGGTGCGCATCCCGAGGGAGAGAAAACGGTAAAGAAAGATGATTCCCCTTCCAATCTTTTTATGGATGCGGTTATCTCAACGATCGAGAAACATTTGGATGACCCTAGTTTTGAGGCGAAGATTTTGGCGGATTCTTTAAACATGAGTCTCCCTACATTATATAGAAAGATAAAACTCTACTCGGATAGTAGTATATTGGAGCTTACCCGTATGGTACGTTTGAAGAAAGCCGCCGAGCTGATCAGTATGCAGCGATACTCTATCCAAGAGGTTTCGGAAATGGTCGGCTTCAACGATACCGCCACTTTCCGTAAGCGTTTTACCGAGCAATATGGTGTCACTCCTTCACAGTATATGCCGGGTAAGAATTAATCGTTTTCCTATGATACTCTCTCCTGCTCGTTTTTTGCCATTTCCCGGATAATCGCTGGGGAATGGCTAAATTGTCATTTGATTTTCTGGATTACTTGCTGGAAAAATGAAAATATCTGCGAAATCCCGTACATTCCTTTTTATGCGATATTTTTCAACCTCTTTTTGATAGCCTTACAACGGTACTAATCAGCTCGAAAATGTGCCGAACGGAAATTTATAGTTTTACCTCTTATTTATGAAAGTAACACCTATTTACTTTTTTTTATAGTCCAAATACCTTTGCGATGTCATTAACGAACAGCTGATTGGTCATAGGGAAGATTTGAACAATGAGTTCTTATTATATGGCTGAAAACGTAAAAAGTGATTGAAAAAGAAAGGTTTATATAAAAGATTTATTAACTCATAAAATTATATGTATATGAAACTTAGAAATTTATTATTCGGGACAATGATCGCTTGCGCGTTCGCGGCGTGTTCAAACGAGGATGATCCTATCCCTAACGTGGATCCGACACCTACTCCAGAAACAGGCACTGCGGATCTTACGATTGTGGTAAAGAATTTGGCAAAGAATACACAGACAAAAGCTGCTGATGATTCTAATGCTAAAGAGGGCGAAACTGCGATTCACAATTTATTTGTGGCACTTTATAATGAGGATGGGACATTCTTGCAAGTTAGTGATATTACTGCTAATAAGGATGAAGAGCAAACTAGTTCAAACAATGAGATTCAGTTTAAGGGATTAAAGGCAGGTGCTTCTTATCGTGCGTTGGCTTTCGCTAATGTCCCCAAAGAGGCTCTTACTGCAACTGCTAACTCTTTTGATTTGACATCTGCTTACTATGTCTTAACCGGAGCAGAAGCGAATGGATTGCCTATGAGTAGTGGAATTAGTCCAGTATTCACTCTTGCTGAAGGTGAAAATTATTATGGTTACTCAAACGCTACAGGAGGAAACAGTATTGAATCTGGAAAACCTTTAGGATTAATTAGAAATGTGGCTCGTGCGGAATTGAGTGCTCTTTCTTTGGATATGACTCAAGTCAAGGTTAATAATATTCAAAAATACAAATCAGGAACAATTAAGTTTGTACCTAAAGATGTTTTTGTATTACATGGTCGTAAAAAAGCGAATGTGGCAGACCAAAGCATAAATAATAATCTGTGGTTCAATCTGCCAAATAGGGTTTGGGGTAATATTGCCGCTACTTATGAAACAGCTAATGGAGATGATTATTATTCCGGAACTAACGCTAGTAGCTCATTCGGTCGTTTTGCTGGAACTGTCGATGCGACTAATTATATAAAGGCATTGAGTACAACAACAAAAACATATACTCAGGATTGGACTGGTGCTACTATTTCCGGAGATAAAGAAATTGCTCTTGCTAACTCTTTATATTTTTATGTGTTGCCTAATGATCAGACAAAAGCGGCCAGAGAACAAGAAGATCCGGAAGAAGAAGGCCCGGCTTTCGTCTTGGATAAAACAACTTTGGCATCCGAATTGGTAATCAGTGGTGAAGTTTATATAAAAGCTATAATGAACGATAACACATCTTGGACATTCGGCGAAGAGAGTACTCCTGTATTGCGCTATTGGCCGATAAAGATTGGTATCGATGGATTAGATAGTGAAGACACATATTATGGTCAGGTACATAGAAACGTGGTTTATAACATTTCTGCTACTATCGCAGGTAATGGTTATGCAGATCCTACTCTTCCTAAGGGGGATCCTACAGCCGACTTGTTTGTAAAGACAATGGTTATGAATTGGGGTACAGCCACTCAAGCTCCTGTTATCGAATAATATCAATTCTCTAATAATAACCAAAAGGCATTCTCTATCAACAGGGAATGCCTTTTTTGTTATAAATATAATATGTCAATGCCCGTTGGCAAAGTTAGAAAGTTAAAAGATTTATGTTTAAGAAGTTGTTCTCTCCGGACACGCCCCAGATGCCATTCTATGTGTTAATAATCCAAATCATCTACCACATCTACCATTATTTATGTAATATTTTGATTGTAAATCATTTATCTTATGGTGGTAGATGGCGAACATCTACCACTACAAACTTCGATCTACCATCATTAGGTTACCGGAAAGATTAGCACGAACAATTACTACTAACGATAAATAATGTATAACATTCTGTATTTCAGTAAATAATAGTTTTTCGCATAGAAAAACAAAAGTTTTACTATAGAGAAACTTTTGTTTCTTCAGTATGAAATAAAAGTTTCTTCAGTATGAAACCACTAACTTCACCTATTGAAACTCTTATTGGCTTTAATCCCTTTGTCTGTCTCTTATGAAATCGTCAAATACTAAATATACGAGTCCGCAAGCTTGAGAAGTGATTTTTTTTGCGTTTCCCATTAAATCATGGTAGATGCAGAATGAAAATTGTAGATGTTATTTCATCTGCAACCACTATATAACATATTTATTTACAATAAGTATGAGGTTGAATTGTAGATATTGTAGATGTTCTCATGAAATAATATTCCGGCTCTTAGGTTCAAGACATATGGGATCGCCATCATAAGGAAAGGATAGTAAATTTTGTAGTCTCCGGATCAATTCATAACCAGAATTATATATGCAAAAAAGGCACTCCCGATAAAAGGAATGCCTTTTGGTTGTTATTCAAAGAATAGATATTATTCGACAACTGAAGATTGATTTGCGCTACCCCAATCAAGAACCTTTGTCTTAACAAACAATTCAACAAAGTCTGTTGGAGGAACAGTAGGATCATCATATCCTCTACCGGCTAAAGTTGCGTCAATACTGTAAATTATATTACGATGGATCTTTCCATCCTTTAAATACTCAGCCGTAGCTGCTGCCATTTCATTCGTCGCAGCAATTTTAATAGGCCAATATGCTGTTTTCTCCGCATAGTTGTATACTGCATTACTTCCGCTCTTTTTAGCATTTTCGAGCTTATAAGTACCTTTGACTACAATTTCAGTTGCCAGCTCCTCGGATTTGAAATTATCAGCACCATTCATTTCACGAGCAGCCTTAACTTGAGGATTCTCAAACACATAAAACTTAGGGGCGGTTGTGATAGACGCAGATGCAGCACCTTCACTTGCGATATCCTGTATCAATGCCTCAGTTGGTAAACTGGCCTTGTATCCTTCAATAATAGAACCACTCATATTCGTAAACATAGCGTCATCATTCACGAAATCTCCTCTATAACCTGAAGCATAATCTGTAGCATTAGCAGCATAAGTTGCGGACACATTACCCCATATGGTATTACTAGCAGTACTCCACCAGCTATCGCCATCACCCATATCAGCCGCATTGGATTTCGTCCGTCCATGCATAATGAATACACATTCTGGAACAATTGTCGCAGTTCCTTCAACGTATACATCTTTTGTTGCTTTAGCCATGTCTAAGCTAAGTCCTTTAAAATCAATCCGCGCTACATTTCTTATCAAGTACAAAGGTTCTGCTACAAGAATATTCACACCTTCTTCCTGTGTTTTATTATATCCATAATAGTTTTTACCGGCTTGTAAAGTGAACGGATCAGACAAACCACTACTCATTGGTAAATAGTCTTTCGAAAATCCGGCTGTTGGCATTGTATATACAGGAGACACAAAGTTGTTAATTGTAGTACCAGTCAATGAGATTTCACCCATATTAGCAAATGCGATAGCACGTAATTTGGCTTTTTCTGTCAGTCCGGCAAATTGAACCTCATCATTATCCGCAGTAGCGTCCTCAGTGGCAATATCAGAACTTGAAGCGACAAGCGCTCCAGTTTCAGCGTCATAAAGAGCAACTGTTAGGTCTGTAATTTTAGCTTCATTTTCAGTCTGTGTCCCCTCCGCTACAGCTTTAGTCAAATTTCTAGCCACATTTTTCACGGAAATGGTCAATGTTGCGTTATTTTCCCCTGTTTGCGGTTGATCCGGTCCTACGATAGGATCATCCTCGTTTGAACACGCCGCGAATGCGCAAGCGATCATTGTTCCGAATAATAAATTTCTAAGTTCTATTTGGGAATGGCTATAAGAGATTGTTTTTAGCATAATTATGCTTTTGTTATATGCAGGTAAGTAACAACTCAGTAGTATTATTATAATAATGTATGGGAGCGGATGGCATGATGAGAATTTATCGGAATAAGCTTGTTTTTCAACAGAAGAGTCTTTACCTTTATAAGATTATACGTGAATTATTAATCAACTAAAAACCATAAAACTATGGAACATTACGTGAACATCATGTTGGATGGCGGCTTCAAGGCTGTGTTTGGAGATAAGCAAGTGGCGATGGATTTGCCGTATGATCTCCCGTCAGGGCGAGACAGGTCGTGACTGGAAGTACGAGCTGCTTCCTGTGTATGGAATCTATCTGTTGAACTTCAGCTTGCCAGAGTTTCCGTTGTGGCGTACGGACGTGGTGCTAGCGAACGAGCTTACGGGTGAGACTTTTGGACGGATCAAGCTCAAACAGGTCTATATTTCATTCGAGCGGTTCGATTTGAGTTATGAGGAGTGCGAGACTCCGTTGGAAATAATACAAAGTCTCTGATCTGATAAGCCAGTTGCGGACTGAAACTATAGCGGATGACACGGATCTTGGGGAGAAGTATCTTTCTTGATCCGTGCCATCCGAATCTGAAGTGATCTCCGTCTCATGCGTCTAACACCCCATTAAACCGGTCTATTGCCTGTCTTTTACTAGCATCGATGATTTTCGCGTATACTTGTGTGGAGATGATGTTCTTGTGTCCTAGTAATTTACATACCGTATACAAGTCAATGCCAAGAGCTAGTGAAAGAGTGGCGAAAGTATGGCGGCTTACGTAAGTAATATTTAGAAATGCAATAAAAAACAGAATGACGATAATTAAACGTAAAACGTTTATAATTAAGCATTTTGCAAGATTTGCAGAACAGACAGA